>NZ_JBEHFO010000002.1:0-217241 GCF_040225595.1 Corynebacterium sp. KPL2734
GCGGATGTAGCGCAGTTGGTAGCGCATCACCTTGCCAAGGTGAGGGTCGCGAGTTCGAGTCTCGTCATCCGCTCCACTCAAGCCGCCTTGTCACCAAGGCGGCTTTTTTGTATCCGCCACACCCCACACTTTTGAGGTGATGGAGATCGCAGACTTTTTCGCTTCGATGCGGAACTATGAAGATACGGTTACCGACTATTGATAGAGATACCCTGATGGCCACGAATGTCACCAAGACGTTCGTTGGGATTAGGATGTCTTTGCATGCACACGCAAAATTCAGAACTGAAGGAGCTGAAAATGAGCCATCGCGTACCTTGGTTGCGTCGCACGGCAGTGGCGGTGGGAGCTACCGCACTTATCGCGGGCGGATCCGCACCTGTAGCACTGGCGCACGATTCCGTCGTAGGCGGAACCGTAAAGGAGGGCGACCAGCTCGAGGAGTTTCCTGAGGAAATCACCCTGGAGTTTTCCGGCATCCCAAAGGATCAGTTCAACACCTTTGCGGTGACCAATAAGGACACTGGCGAACAGATCTTTAGCCAGGAGCCGGAGCTAGATGACCGCGATCTCACGATCACGACTCCAGATGATGTCGATCCCGGGCCAGGAAACTACCAGGTGGGCTACAACATCACCTCCTCGGATGGACACGCCACGCGCGGTGGGGTCTCATTTACGGTGAAAGGTGAGGATAGCGATGATGCTTCTTCCACCGACGCTGCAGATGCAGATGGAGCTGCAGATTCTTCGAGCGATATGCCCACCTCGGTGAAAATCATCCTGGGCGTGGGCGGTGTGCTGGCCATAGCGGCCGTGCTGGCTTTGTTGATTGCTAAAACTCGTCGAAACGACTCGAAAGGTCACAAATAATGACTAAGAAAATTTCCCGCCTGATTGCCAGCGTTTCCCTCAGCGCCCTGGTTCTTGCTGGTTGCTCTCCGGATAATGAGAGCGATTCCAATAACTCAGAGTCGACTTCGGCTGCTTCTTCCACTGCAAAAACCAGCGAATCCACCGCGGCAGCGGATAAGGACCTGACCTTCGAGGATGCTGTTGTACGCGCGAGCGAAGACAAGGATATGACCGCCATCTTCGGCACCTTGGTCAACCACTCGGATGAAGACATCGAGATCACTGGGTTCTCCACGAACCTGGACGCAGAGATGAACCAGATTCACGAGACCGTCGATGGCCAGATGCGCGAAAAGTCCAGTCCCTTGGTCATCAAGGCTGGCGAGAGCCACGAGCTTGCGCCAGGTGGCGATCACTTCATGTTGATGGGCATGAAGGAAGGAATCATGCCTGGCGATTCCCTCGAGCTCACGGTGACCTTGTCTGGCGGCGATGAGCTTGACCTGGGCACCATCCAGGCCCGCACAATGGGCGCTGGCGACGAGGACTACGGCGACATGGAAGGCATGGATCACGACCACGCGGGCCACGATCACTCCGACCATGCAGGCCACGATCACTCCGGCAAGGACGACGAGAAAGAAAATCACAAGCACTAGTCATGACGGGATTCAGCAGAAGGGGATTTCTCACTGGCGCTGCAGTGTCTACCAGTGCCTTTGCGCTGGTGGGGTGCAACTCGGATAGATCAACACCAAACGCTGAAGCGGAGGAGAACACTCCGCTTGCCGATGCCACCGTAGCTTTCGACGGCCCACACCAGGCCGGCATTGACACGCCGGAGCAAGCACACCTGAACTTGGTGGGCTTTGATCTCAAAGGGGACATCGGCAAGCAGGGCTTTGCCCGCCTGATGAAGTTGTGGACGGAGGATGCGCGGGCGCTGTGTACGGGCCAGCCCCCGTTGGGGACTTTGGAGCCGGAAATGGTGCGCCAGCCGGCGAACCTCACCATCACGTGTGGGCTGGGTGAGAGCATTTTCTCGCTGCTGGGCGTGGATAAACCGGAGTGGCTTGGCGATGTCCGCGCCTATTCCCGCGACCAATTAGAAGAAAAGTGGGGCCAGACTGACATCGTCCTGCAAATCTGCAGCGATGACCCCCTGATGAATACCTACGCCCTGCGGCACATGGTGCGCTCAGGTGAGCACTATGCCGAAGTTAGCTGGCTGCAGCAGGGCTTTATCAACGCCTACGGCAGCCACGAAAAGGGCGAAACCGCGCGCAATATGTTTGGCCAAAAAGATGGCACCGTTAACCCGCACGGCGATGAAGAATTCGCCGACCAGGTCTGGATCGAGGACGGACCAAAGTGGCAGCAGGGTGGCGCGGCCATGGTGGTGCGCCGCATCCGCATGAACCTCGACACCTGGGAAAAGCTGGATCGGCCTTCCCGCGAAAATGCGGTGGGCCGCAAACTGGAAAATGGGGCACCGCTTACGGGTGATAAGGAATTCGATGAGGCGGACTTTAAGGCCACGGATGAGTATGGCTTGCCCGTCATTGATAAGAATTCCCACATGGCGCGCGCCACCGCGCCGAAGGACCACCCAGAGCAAAAGATTTTGCGCCGCCCCTATAACTACGAGCTGCCGCCGGATGGCAAGGATGGCCAACTATCCAATATTGGTCAAATCTTTATTTGCTACCAACAGGATCCCACCAAGCAATTCGAGCCCATCCAGGCGCGCCTTGATGAGGCGGACCTGCTGAATGAGTGGCTGACCCACATTGGTTCGGCGATGTATTTCTGCCCGCCGGGAACCAAAGGCGGCGATGGTAAAGAAACGTGGTGGGCGGAATCGCTTTGCACGCATGCAGGCCTGTAGAATGACTATCCGTAAATTTAACTAGTGGATGCGGCCAGGTATGCCGTATCTGCGCGAGCGCAAAAAGGAGCGCGAATATGGCGGAACTTATTCCCGCGGCACCGGTAAATTACGAATCCTTCACCGTGCCGGCCGGACAAGCGGTTGGCGCGGTCCTCCGCGAGCTGGATCTTCCCAATAAGGGCCCAGAGGCAGTCGTGGTAGTCCGCGGCGTGGACGGTACTCTTTTTGACCTCTCGCACACCCCGGATGAGGAATCGACGTTTGTTCCGGTAGCCGCCTGTGAGGAAGATGGCCGCGCCGTCATTCGCCACTCCTGCGCCCACGTCATGGCCCAGGCCGTGCAAGCCGAGTTCCCCGGCACCAAGCTGGGCATTGGCCCATCCATTGAAAACGGCTTCTACTTCGATTTCCAGACCGCTGAGCCCTTCACCCCGGAGGATCTCAAGGCCCTGGAAAAGCGGATGAAGAAGATCATCAAGGGTGGCCAGCGCTTCGAGCGCCACACCTACGTGTCCACGGCTGAGGCAGAGCAGGCCTTGCAGGATGAGCCCTTCAAGCTGGAACTTATCCAGGACAAGGGCAATGTGGACCCAGACTCCGATGAGGCCGCCGAGGTCGGTGCCGGTGACTTGACGCATTATGACAACGTGAACCCGCGCACCAATGAGGTGGAATGGTTTGACCTATGTCGCGGCCCACACGTTCCCACCACAAAATATATTCCAGCCTTTGCCCTGACTCGTTCGTCCGCCGCCTACTGGCGCGGCGACCAGGCTAACGCTGGCCTGCAGCGCATCTACGGCACCGCCTTTGAGTCCAAGGACGCATTGGCCGCCTACCAGACCATGGTGGAAGAGGCAGAAAAGCGCGATCACCGCCGCTTGGGCCAAGAACTAGACCTGTTTTCCTTCCCGGATGAAATCGGTTCCGGTTTCCCGGTATTCCACCCCAATGGCGCGACCGTGCGCATGGAGATGGAAAACCACTCCCGCAACCGCCACGTGCAGGCGGGGTACTCCTTTGTCAATACCCCGCACATCACCAAGGGCGACCTCTTCCGTAAATCCGGCCACCTTGATTTCTACTCCGATGGCATGTTCCCGCCGATGCAGCTCGATGGCGAGTATGACGCCGAGGGAAATACAGTCAAGGAGCCGCAGGACTACTACGCCAAGCCGATGAACTGCCCGATGCACAACCTGATCTTTGCATCCCGCGGCCGTTCCTACCGTGAGTTGCCGCTGCGCCTTTTTGAATTCGGTACGGTCTACCGCTACGAAAAGTCCGGCGTGGTGCATGGCCTGACCCGTGCGCGCGGCTTTACCCAGGACGATGCCCACATTTACTGCACCGAAGAGCAGCTGGAAGAAGAGCTTACCCAGGTTCTGGGCTTCATCATTTCGCTGCTTGAGGATTACGGCCTTTCCGATTTCTACTTGGAGCTTTCCACCAAGGACCCCAATAAGTTTGTCGGCTCCGATGAGATTTGGGAGCGCTCGACCACGATCTTGCAGTCTGTGGCGGAAAAATCCGGCCTCGAGCTCGTTCCTGACCCTGAGGGCGCCGCGTTCTACGGGCCGAAGATCTCCGTCCAGGCTCGCGATGCCATTGGACGTACCTGGCAGATGTCCACGGTGCAGCTGGACTTCAACCTGCCCGAGCGTTTTGAGCTGGAGTACACTGCCTCCGATGGCACGAAGAAGCGCCCGATCATGATTCACCGGGCCCTCTTCGGCTCCATCGAGCGCTTCTTCGGTGTGCTCCTTGAGCACTACGCGGGCGCCTTCCCGGCGTGGTTGGCACCGCACCAGGTCATGGGCATTCCCGTTGCGGATGACTTCGTCCCGCATCTGGAAGACGTCGCCGCCAAGCTGCGCGTCAAGGGCATTCGCGCGGACGTGGATACCTCCGATGACCGCATGCAGAAAAAGATCCGCAACCACACGACAGGTAAGGTGCCCTTCATGCTGGTCGCCGGTGCCCGCGATGTGGAAGCCGGTGCGGTGTCCTTCCGCTTCTTGGATGGCACGCAGGTCAATGGAGTGCCCGTCGAGGAAGCCGTTGAGCTCATCTCCACGTGGGTGGCAGAGCGCACCAACGAGCAGCCGACAGAAGAGCTCATTCGTGCCCGGCGCTAACCCGCAGAAGGGACATAGCGAGGAGACGTTCGTCGATACCGGTGCCGGTGAGCCGGACCGGTTGGAGCGACTGTGGGCGCCGTACCGGATGGCCTATATCGCGCAGCGGTCCGGGGATCCCTTCGTGGAAGCACCCAAGGGCAGTGATGAGGATGGACTCATCATTGCGCGCGGTGAGTCGGTATATGCGCTGCTCAATCTGTTCCCCTATAACGCCGGCCACCTCATGGTGGTGCCGTACCGCAAGGAATCCGAGCTGGAAAACCTCACCGAGGAGGAATCCCACGAGCTTATGGCCTTTGCCCAAAAGGCCGTGCGGGTGCTCAAGCGCGTATCACAGCCAGAGGCCATTAATGTGGGCTTTAACCTGGGGCGCGCGTCCGGCGGCTCAGTGGGAGACCACCTGCATTTGCATGTGGTGCCAAGGTGGCCCGGGGATAGTAACTTTATGACTGTCCTCGATGGGACTAAGGTATTACCGCAACTACTGCAAGACACCCGTCGTGTCCTGGCAGAGGGTTGGCGTGACATGGAAGAGGAGGACTCGCGTGCTTAGCGTGCATGGGCGAAAGCCCGCCGCCGTGGTGGTGGAACCTATAGCCAAGACCTTTTTAAAGTTGGGATTGACACCCAACGTGGTCACGGTTGTAGGCACTATTGTGACCATCGCTATTTCGGTGATCCTCATTCCTACCGGCCACCTCTTTATCGCTGCCGTACTATCCGGCCTCTTTGCCGCCTTTGACATGCTCGACGGCACCATGGCCCGCCTGACCGGTAAATCGAGCGCTTTCGGCGCCACGCTGGATGCGAGCTGTGACCGCATTACCGATGGCGCATTATTCTGCGCTATCGCTTGGTGGCTGGTGTATACCGCAGACGCATCCAAATGGACCGTGGCGGCCTGCCTGATTACCTTGGTATGCTCCCAGGTCATTTCCTATATCAAGGCTAGGGGAGAGGCCTCCGGTTTCACCATGGTGGGCGGACTGATTGAGCGCCCCGAGCGCCTCATCCTGGCTTTAGGCGGCATCGGCCTAGAGGGCTTGGGCGTAGAGTACGCCGCGGCGGTATCGCTGTGGATCTTGGCAGTAGGCTCAATATTTACCGTGTACCAGCGCATTGCCATTGCAGCGCGCCAAGACGCCGAGATGTAAAATCAAGCGAACATGGGCGCAGCGGGGGCTATCGTTCCGGCTAGTTCGTGGTTTGCGCACAAACTTTTCTGGAGGATCCGGCACCATGTGGGATAAAGAAGATGTAGCAGCGGCCGGGTATTTGGCGGGCTGGAAGGTAGTTCGCCGGCTGCCCGAACCGGTAGCGCGCACCATCTTCCGGTGGGTGGCGGATTTCGCGAGTAACCACGGGCGCGGCATGGATGGCCTGCGACGTAACCTCACCCGCGTAGTGGGGGCAGAAAACGTCACTCGCCAGCTGGTGCGTGATTCCATACGTTCATATATGCGCTATTGGATGGAGGCGTTCCGCCTGCCCGCGATTCACGCGGATCCCCAACTCCATGAGCGCCTCATGAGCGGCTTGGAAGGCCTCGAGCACTTTGATGCCTCCGCGCAGTCTGGCCGCGGCGTGATCTTGGCGCTGCCGCACTCCGGCAATTGGGATATGGCTGGGGTCTTCTTGGTGGGCCACTACGGGCAATTTACCACCGTGGCGGAGCGTTTAAAGCCGGAGGTGTTATTTGATGCCTTCGTGGATTACCGCGAGGAACTGGGTTTTGAGGTCCTGCCGCTTACCGGTGGCGCGGCCCCTCCCTTTGCACGCCTGAAGGATGCCCTGCAGGAGGGCGGGGTAGTGTGCCTATTGGCAGAACGCGATATTACCCGCCGCGGTATCACGGTAGATTTCATGGATGAGGAAGCCAATATGGCGGCCGGTCCCGCGCAGCTAGCCATTGAAACCGGCGCGGCGCTCCACGTAGTGCACTCGTGGTTTGAAGGCGATGGCTGGGGCTTGTCGGTGTCGCCAGAAGTTGAGGTTACCGATGTCCAAGAGACCACCCAGCGGATGGCGGATGGGTTTGCGGCTAATATCCAACGCCACCCCGCGGACTGGCACATGCTGCAACCGCAATGGAATGAGGACGTGGAGCGGCGCCGGCAAGCGCGAAAGGAACGTTCCAGTTAATGCGCATCGGTATTATTTGCCCGTATTCTTTTGACGAACCTGGTGGCGTGCAGGCTCATATCCTTGATCTGGCCACCGTTTTTATAGAACAAGGCCACTTTGTCCAGGTCCTTGGTCCCGCCGCGGAAACCACACCACTGCCGGATTTTGTGGTCAAGGGTGGACCTGCCTTCCCGATTGCGTATAACGGCTCGGTCGCGCGCTTGTCGGTGGGGCCGAAGGTAACGCGCAAGGTCAAGCGCTTCATCCAGGACGGCGATTTTGATGTCCTGCATATCCACGAGCCCAATTCCCCGAGTTTTTCCATGACCGCCTTGGCCGTGGCGCACGGCCCCATGGTGGCGACGTACCACGCCTCGGCGGCCAATTCACTCATCCTCACCTTGGCAAAGCCGCTGCTCGTGCCCTTTTTGGAAAAGATTCGCGGCGGCATTGCGGTATCGGACATGGCGCGGCGCTGGCAGGTGGAGCAACTGGGCGGCGATCCCGTCCTGATCCCCAACGGCGTCGATACCTCCGTTTACGCGCTTGCGCGCAAGAAAAGCGAGCCCGCGCTTGCCGATGCCCCACTCGAGGTCGTCTTCCTCGGCCGCCTCGACGAGCCGCGCAAAGGCCTAGACATCCTGTTAGCCGCTTTGCGCCAGGTCAATAAGAATATTCGCGTCACCATTATGGGCGGCGGCCGCGCCCGCGAGGTCGAGGGCGTGGACTTTGTCGGGCGCGTTAGCGATGCAGAAAAGGCACAGATCTTAGGCCGGGCCGATGTTTACGTGGCGCCCAATACGGGCGGGGAAAGCTTTGGCATCGTGCTGGT
This sequence comes from Corynebacterium sp. KPL2734, assembly GCF_040225595.1. Taxonomy (NCBI): domain Bacteria; kingdom Bacillati; phylum Actinomycetota; class Actinomycetes; order Mycobacteriales; family Corynebacteriaceae; genus Corynebacterium; species Corynebacterium sp. KPL2734. The sequence goes on from NZ_JBEHFO010000002.1 coordinate 7,844, forward strand.
AGAAGCAATGGCCGCCGGTGCGGCCGTCGTGGCTTCTGATTTAGAGGCCTTTCGTGCGGTCTGCAACGCAGAATCGGAAGAGCCTGCGGGAGCACTATTCCGCACTGGCGATGCCACCGATTTGGCACGCGTGCTCAACCAGGTCTTGGATGATGGTGACTACCGGCGGCGATTGGTGCGCAATGGCGTGCAACGCGCCCAGATGTATGACTGGGACCATGTTGCCGCGGCGGTCATGCAAGTTTATGAAACGGTGCAAGATGGCACGAAGGTGAGGGTGAAGCGATGATGGCGATAGAAATAACCATCGCGCTGCTTATGCTCATTCTTGTGGGATCGTGGGCCATTTTCACAGCGCAGCGACTAAATTTCCTGCACATCCGCACCGATGCTGCGCTGGCGCAGCTGCAAGCTGCGCTGGACCGGCGAGCGGCGGTAACGGCGGCGGTTGCCCCGGATCTTGCGGCCTTGGCACAAAAGGCCGAATCCACGGAGCTTTCGCAAGGGCATTTTCAAGCCCGCACCATGGTTGAACGCGAGCTTTCGGCCGCCATTGTGCGCGATTTTCCGGTAGGCCAGCGCCCGGCCGCCTTGGCGGATGCAGAAGGCCGCATCCAGTTAGCGCATCGTTTTTATAACGAGGCAGTCAGCGATACGCGTGCACTGCGCCTGCGCCCAGCAGTGCGTTTCTTCCGCCTCGGCGGAACCGCTAAATTACCTGAGTACTTCGACTACATGCTGGCGGATTAAAAACTTAGCCGCGCGTTACCTCCTTAGCGGCATCGGTGCTCGCTTCAGACGCGGCAGGGGTGTCAGAACCGGGCACATTAATTCGCCCCGTATTTGGCGAGGAGGCGTTCTCTGCGCCGGCTTCCGGGCTTGTTTCCAAGCCGCCTGCTGCCACGATGGCTTTTTCTATGCGTCGCGACAAGCTCACCTCAAGGATGAACCATATAAGCGCAAAGAGCACCGCTACGAGGATGAGGACGTTGCGGGCGACGAGCACGTAGACCGGAGTCAGATTTTCGCCCACATACTTCCACACGTAGTCATAGTGGAAAGGGTAGATGTAGGTGCCAAGCGCGGCGGCTGCAACTGCGCATACAGCGAGGAGGCCCTGACAGATTTTGATGGGTACAAACCCGGCGGGGAGCTGTTGGCGTATGACCACAGCGAAGAGGGGGCCTAGCCAAATGATGTACTGGGGCGAAAATACCTTATTGGTGGCTATGAGTAGTAGCACCATGAGGGTGAAGAAGGCGATGGTCGTTCGCGAGGTCCACCCTCCGGCGAAGAAACGGTATAGCGCCCAGCTCAGGGCAAATACCAGCATCCCGGCCGTCGCGATAGTGCTCCACATGATGGCGGTATCGACTCCCGGGCCAGAAATCTCAAAGCTCTTGGAGGGCGCATAACCTAATCGCCATTTACCCGGGTTGAGATGTGCCTGCAATAGCAAGTATGTCGCCGGAACGGATTCGAGTTGGAGTCCGCGCACCCCCTGATAATTCAGTGGGGAAAGGAGTCGGTCCATACCGGAGGTAAAAACTGTGAACGCAGAAAGAGCAGCAACGGAGCCAAAATAGGACGCCAATCGCAGCCAGGAATTAGAGTTATTAAAACGCCCTACCAGTCCAGCCGCGAGGACGCCTGGCCAGAGCTTCATGGTGGTAGCGAAGCCCAATAGGACGGCGCCTGTCTTGGGATGAGAAATAAGAAGCGCTGCGGCACCGGCGACGGCGACGGCAGGAAAAATATCGAGGCGCCACACAAAGACGTGTCCTGCAGCCGTGCCAAAAAATACCCAAAACCAGCCGGCGAGAAAAACCCGCTTATTGCGTTCGTGGTGGCGCAGCAGGAGGGCGAGGAAGATGGCATCGACAAGCAGCGTCATGATGGTAAAGCCGATATAGAATACGCCGCGGTCTCCACCGGTGAACCAGCTTAAGATGATGGTGGGCCACGTGCCCGCGTGGGGGTATTCGGTCATCTTCGTAGGATCGGTGCCAAAAAGGCCGGCGAAATAATAGGCAACATCGCCGCGTGCGCTTTGGTCGAGCTTCAAAAAATAGACCAAAACCAAGCGGGCGAGCACCCAGCCCACCCATACCGCAGGAACTGTCGCGAATCTTTTCACCCAAAAGATTCTAGGGAATAATTTGGTCGTTGAGTAGTTCGAATCAGGTTCCTCGTCACCGGGGGTTGAACTGCCTCGGGGAGTAGGGTGGCAAGGCAGACGAAGACTTACGTGATGTAGCGCATAGTAGGCGCGCAAGAAAGGATGACTGTGGGCACCATTTCTGAGGTTTTGGATTTAGAAGGCACCCAAGATGCGGATGTCTTTTCTGGCCCGGCGATCCCCTCGCAGATTGAACGCACCTTTGGCGGGCAAGTTGCCGCGCAGGCCCTTGCCGCGGCGCAAAGGACGGTGGAGGGCAAGCAGGTGCATTCCCTCCATGGTTATTTCGTTGGCCCAGGTGATACGAAAAAGCCGCTGGAGTTGCAGGTAGAAAGGCTGCGTGATGGCCGTTCCTTTGCCAGCCGGCAGGTTCGGGTCATCCAAGGTGGCCGCCTCGTCTTTATTATGCTGGCTAGTTTCCACCGCGATGGTGATGCAGGTCCCGAACATCAGGATGTGGCACCGCAGGTATTAAGCCCCGATGAAGCCGCTCGTCGTGGCGGCGGGGCGCCCTATTCCACCCGGATTATCTTGAAGGAGTGGGCCGATTGGGATATTCGTTTGGTGCCCGATGAGGGCCGCGATGATGCCGCCGCGGAGGTGACAGGTGCCGGATATCGCCATATTTGGTTTCGCAATACCGGTGAGCTTGGGAGTGATCCCGCCTTCCACCGCGCCGCCCTGACGTATATGTCCGATATGACCCTTATCCGGGCGGCGCTCATTCCGCACCAGGGGGAGAAGGTGCAACTGGCAAGCCTTGACCATGCGGTATGGTTTCTTCGCCCCTTTCGCGTGGATGAGTGGTTGCTCTATGAGCAGGTATCGCCCACAGCAGCGCAAGGAACGGCGATCGCGCGCGGTAAGTTATTCAATGAGCAGGGCGAACTCGTTGCATTGGTCAACCAGGAAGGCTTGACTCGGTTCCTTGATGAGAACTTGGGTAGCGGTTCTGCGCACGGCAATTGGCATAACGGCTAGAAAAGCGTCTGTATCATGGGGGCGCTTTTCCCAGTTCGTGCAGGGCACGTATAATTGTCAACAGATTTAGAACCCAATTAGAAAGGGACTTAATGTCAGGCCACTCAAAATGGGCAACTACCAAGCACAAGAAGGCTGCCAATGACGCCAAGCGCGGCAAGGAATTTGCCAAGCTCATTAAGAACATTGAAGTGGCGGCGCGAACCGGCGGTGGTGATCCTGCGGCCAACCCAACGCTCGATGACATGATTAAGAAGGCTAAAAAGGCCTCTGTCCCCAATGACAACATCGAGCGCGCCCGCAAGCGCGGCTCTGGTGAAGAAGCTGGTGGTGCCGACTGGGAGACCATCATGTATGAGGGCTATGGCCCCAATGGCGTCGCAATGCTGATTGAATGCTTGACCGATAACCGCAACCGCGCGGCTACCGATGTCCGCACAGCGATGAGCAAAAATGGTGGCAACCTGGGTGAATCCGGCTCGGTTGCTTATATGTTCTCCCGCACTGGTTATGTCTTGGTGGAAAAGGGTGAGCTGAGTGAGGACGATGTCTTGATGGCAGTGCTCGATGCCGGCGCTGAAGAGGTTAAAGACCAGGGCGAGAAATTTGAGATCATCTGCGCTCCCACGGATGTGCAGGCTGTCAGGGAAGCCCTTAAGGAAGCAGATATCGAAGTCGATGACTCCGATAACGATTTCCGTGCCTCAGTTGAGGTTCCCCTCGAAGCCAATGACGCCAAGAAGATCTTCCGGCTCATCGATGTTTTGGAAGAGTCCGACGACGTCCAGAACGTATATACCAATATGGATCTATCGGAAGAGGTCCTAGCGGAACTCAACGCAGAATAGGGTTCCTGCACTTATTGGGGCACTAGCTCGGTGGCGGGTCTTCGCGCATGCGGAGATTCCGGCGCCGAGCTTTTGTTGTGTTTTTATTGGGGCAGTCTAAGATTCACGCCGTGTTGTAGAACATGTGTGTGTAAGACATAATGGGGAATTGAGACTAGAAACGACGAGGCCGCGGAACGGGGAGTGGGCGGGTGTGAATATCGAAGGCATGCGCGTGATGGGCATCGACCCTGGGCTTACTCGCTGTGGCCTGTCCGTGGTCCAAGCAGGCCGCGGGCGCGCAATTCTTCCTGTCTCCGTTGGCGTGGTGCGGACCCCGAGCGATAAAGATTTAACCGAGCGGCTCCTGCGGCTGTCCGTTGCGGCCAAGGAATGGATGGACGATTATTCGCCGGATGTGGTTGCCATAGAGCGCGTCTTCGAACGCGGCCAGGTCTCAACCGTCATGCAGACTGCACACGTCGTAGGAGTTCTCGTGCTCGCGGCCGCCGAGCGGGATATTCCGGTGTATATGTACACCCCGTCCGAGGTGAAAAAGGCTATTTCTGGCAACGGGCGCGCCGATAAGAAACAAATGACGGCGATGATTACTCGTATCCTCGGGCTTACGGAGCCGCCCAAGCCGGCGGATGCAGCGGACGCATTGGCGCTGGCTGTCTGCCATTGCTGGCGGGCGCCAGCGATTGTCAGGATGGATAGTACCGGTTTAGGGCTTGGTGCAAAGACCAGTGGTGTCCGCGGGCGGGGGAAGAGCATCAAGCCCTAGTACACTGCTCAACCACTAAGTTTTATTAAATACAAGGTCATGGCGAACGCGTACACAGGTAGGAAGGCACGGTAGAAAATGATTGCGGCATTGCGGGGAGAAGTCCTCCACATTAGTTTAGATCACGGCGTTATTGATTGCGGAGGGGTGGGCTATAAGTTCTTGGCCACCGCAAAGACGTTGGGAACCCTGCGCCGCGGAGAAACCGCCTTTGTACTCACTACCTTGGTGGTCAAGGAAGATGCGTTGACCCTGTACGGTTTTACCAGCGATGACGATCGCGAAATGTTCCAGGTGCTGCAATCCGTGTCCGGCTTGGGCCCTAAACTCGCCTTGGCTGCATTATCCGTCATGGGAGCAGAAGAGCTGGCTGCAGCCATTGGCGGGGAGGATGTTAAGGCGCTGCAGTCTATTCCGGGCGTCGGCAAGCGGATGGCCCAACGCCTTACCTTGGAGCTTAAAGATAAGGTAAAGCGCTTTGCTGGAACTCCAACGGCTGATGCGGCGCCGGCGGCAACAAGCGGCGGTGGCCCAGTTGTCGATAGCGTTACTGAAGCCCTCTTGGGCCTAGGATTTACTGAGAAGGCGGCTCGTCCCGTGGTGGAGGCGGCATATGCCGAAGCCCCCGCGGCGGATACGTCGACCTTGCTGCGCGCGGCCCTAGCCCAGTTGGGTAAGCAGGGTTAAAAGAACACGACGTCAAGAAGACACGAAGGCTACAGCATGTCCGATATTGAGCGTACCGAGTTCAACCTCCCGGAGGGAATGAATGAGGCGCACGATTCACAGCACAATAGTGATGTGGAAGCCACCGCTCACGCCGAAGAACACGATATCGAGCGCTCCCTGCGCCCGAAATCCCTGACGGAATTTATTGGGCAGCCAAAGGTGAGGGAACAGCTGTCCCTCGTGCTGACCGGCGCGAAAAACCGCGGGGTCACCCCGGACCACGTCCTGCTATCGGGTCCGCCCGGCCTGGGTAAGACCACGATGGCCATGATCATCTCGCAGGAACTTGGGACGTCGCTGCGCATGACTTCGGGTCCAGCGCTGGAGCGGGCGGGAGATCTCGCGGCCATGCTTTCGAACCTCATGGAAGGCGACGTGCTCTTCATCGATGAGATCCACCGCATAGCCCGCCCCGCCGAAGAAATGCTCTATATGGCCATGGAGGATTTCCGCATCGATGTGATTGTGGGCAAGGGGCCGGGAGCTACCTCGATCCCCTTGGAGATCCCGCCGTTTACGTTGGTCGGAGCCACAACGCGAGCGGGAATGCTCACTGGTCCGCTGCGGGATCGCTTCGGCTTTACCGCCCAAATGGAGTACTACAGCACCGAGGATCTCACCCATGTGATCAAGCGTGCGGCACATATCTTGGACGTCGTCATCGACGATGATGCCGCCGTTGAAATCGGCTCACGTTCGCGCGGCACTCCGCGCATCGCCAACCGCCTACTGCGCCGCGTGCGCGACTATGCGGAGGTCAATGGCACCGGGCGCATCGATCTTTCCGCCGCGCAGGGGGCGTTGGAGGTATTCGATGTTGATGAAATGGGGTTGGACCGGCTAGACCGTGCCGTTCTTAATGCCCTGATCAATGGTCATGGTGGCGGGCCGGTGGGTGTTAATACCTTGGCCATCGCCGTTGGTGAGGAACCCTCCACTGTGGAGGAGGTGTGCGAGCCGTACTTGGTTCGCGCGGGCATGATTTCGCGCACCGGGCGGGGCAGAGTAGCCACCGCAGCCGCCTGGCAGCACCTGGGCCTGACGCCTCCGGATGGGGCAATTGGGCTGTTTTAAGGGAGCATGAACACCTCGCTGATGGTGTCAGTGAGGTGGAACTAGCCCATGGTTTTTGTGAACCAAACAGTCTGGCATACTGGAAAGTTATGGAAATCATCTTTCTCATAATCATTGTCATTTTGTTCATCATTCCTTCCTTTATGGCGATGCGTAAGCAACGCCAGCGCCAAAACGACATGCAATCGCTGCAAAACTCCCTGCAGAATGGAGATCGCATCGTGACCGCTGGCGGTGTCCACGGCGTGGTGCGCGGAACCACCGATACCAGTGTGGACCTCGAGGTTTCCCCGGGGGTTACCCTTACCTTTGACAAGATGGCGGTGGTTCGCACCGAAAGCGAAGCTCAGAACCTCGCCCGCGGTGGTGCAGACAATGCTGGAGAGCCGCAGCGCGACAACGGTGAGAACAATAATGATGACGGATTCAATGGTGGGGAAGGCGAGCAGCCCTCTAACCGCTAATTCCTCGTTATCGCCCGTGCTCTCAACGAAGGCAAACGCGGGCGCACCCTGTGCACACGGCTAGTGTTCTCTGAACCTGCAATTGGCTTAAGAGAAACGTAGAACCTGACACATTTTCGCTGAATCGCGGACCCCGTTAAGGAAAATGTTGTTCCATGACGTACGATTGTGCGTTGTTAACGTGCCCGTGCCGAATTGGGCGGGCCGTATTTAATGTTTAATCACCCTGGTTTGCAGTGCACAGGAGAATATCGTTGTCCGCATCATCTCGAGGCGCTATGAAAAATAGCAACCGCCAATGGCCCAAGCGCGCCCTCGCGCTTTTTGGGCTTATCGTGGTCGTTATCTATGCGCTGGTCTTTTTCACCGGAAACCGCCAAGCCACCCCAAAGCTAGGCATTGACCTGCAGGGCGGCACGCGCGTTACCTTGGCACCACAAGGTGAAGACCCCACCCAGGACCAGCTACGGCAGGCGCGCAATATTTTGGAACAGCGCGTGAACGGTATGGGCGTTTCTGGTTCCGAGGTCGTCATCAACGGCAATACCCTCGTCATCACAGTACCGGGCGAGGACGCCTCGCAGGCCCAAGCAGTGGGGCAGACCTCTCAGTTGTACTTCCGCCCGGTGGCGCAACCCTCGGCGCCGGATTTGGACAAGCTCGACAAAGAGCTGGAGGATATGGCCAACCGCTGGGTCAAATACGGCGTCCTAGATAAGGACGAAGCTAACAAGAAGTTGGAAGACGTCACCAACGCCGTGGCCCAGCAAGAAGCGCAGGCTGAGGGCAAGGAAGCGAAGGACGTCAAGGCCCCGAAGGTTTCCGCTAAGCCTTTGGATGAGCCGTCCAACTCAATTGAGCAGACCGAGCGTCGCGATGAAATCACCGAGATGTTGTTGAAGGACCGCCAATCGGAGGATCCGACTACGCAGGCAGCGGCCTCTTCACTTTTGACGTGCCAGGGAGCCGCTGACCCGCTGGCTGGCGCAGACGATCCGTCCAAGCCTTTTGTTACCTGTGATTACGACAGCGGCACTCCTTATGTCTTGGAGCCAGCCCCGTTGCTCAGTGGCATTGAGGATGAAGACGGTACCCGTTTGACGGGTAATGAGATTGATACCAATTCCCCGATCAACGGTGGCCTCAACCCGCAGTCCGGCCAGATGGAGATCAGCTTCTCCTTCAAGACTGGCAACGGCCCGAACGGTTCCCAGACCTGGGCGGACCTCACGCGGGAGCACCTGAACGACCAGATTGCTATCACCCTTGACTCGGCTGTCATTTCTGCGCCGGTTATCCAGGGTGCTACCCCGTATGGTTCCGCTACCTCCATTAATGGTGAATTTAGTCAAGAAGAGGCCAATAACCTAGCCAATAACCTGCGCTACGGCGCATTGCCGCTGTCCTTTGCCGGCGAAAATGGCGAGCCCGGTGGCACGGTGGAGTCCATTCCTCCGACACTGGGTAAGGCAGCGCTAGAAGCTGGTCTTTGGGCTGGCTTGGCAGGCTTGATTTTGGTCATCCTTTACTCGCTGTACTACTTCCGCGCGCTCAGTGGTGTGTCCGTTATCTTCTTGCTCGGCTCTGCCCTGCTAACCTACGGCGCTATTGTGCTGCTGGGTCGCTGGATTGGTTACTCGCTCGACCTTTCCGGTATCGCCGGTTTGGTCATCGGTGTCGGTGCGACAGCGGACTCGTTCGTGGTCTACTACGAGCGCATCAAGGATGAACTCTTAGAAGGTAGAACCTTTAGGTCAGCAACGCAGAAGGCCTGGGAGCGCTCGCGCAGCACCATCGTGACCGGTAATGCGGTGACACTCATCGGTTCTGTCATTGTCTACTTCCTCGCCATCGGTGAAGTGAAGGGCTTCGCGTTTACTTTGGGCCTGACCACGGTCTTCGACCTCGTCGTGTCCTTCTTGGTCATGGCACCGTTGATGCAGATTATTGGCCGCCGCCCTGCGGCAGCCAAGCCATCGATGAATGGTTTGGGTGGAATTTATGCGCTAATTGAAGAGCGGCGCGAGCGCGGCTACTACGGAGATTCCCGTTCTGCCGCTACTACGCCGCAGGAGCGCTCCACTGAAAATTCGGCATCCGTTGGCGCCGATTCGTCTGAGAGTTCTTCGCCCTCAGCAGCTGCGGAAGATGAGGAGAAATAATCATGGCCGTATCGACTAAAAATAAGATTTCGCGTTTAGATCGCCTCTATGAAGACGAGCGTGGCTATGACTTCATTGGCCATACCAAACGGTGGTACGGGATTACCGCCGCGCTCCTCGTCGGTGCCATCGTCGCTATCTTGATTCGTGGATTTACGCTTTCCCTCGACTTTGAGGGTGGCACCACCTTGTCCATGCCTGCTGGGGACTTGAAAGAAGACGAGGTAGCTACCGTCTTCGAGGACTCCACTGGCGTTGAACCGGAGCAAGTGCGCATCGTTGGTGCCGGTGATTCTGAGACGCTCGAAATCACCTCTGAGCGCTTGAGCCAAGAAGAGGTAGACAGCGCTCGGTCTGCCATCTACGAGGAATTCCAACCCAAGGATGAAAACGGGGAGGCCACCCCGGACGCCATCGGTTCTTCCACCGTGTCCGAATCGTGGGGCTCCTCGATTACGCAGCGCATGATCCTCGCTATGGTCGTATTCCTCGTTGCAGCGACAATCTATGTGGCGGTGCGCCTGCAAAAGATTATGGCTTTTGCCGCCATTTTGGCGCTAATTATTGATGGCATCGTCATCGCCGGTATCTACGCCCTCTTCGGGTTTGAAGTTTCTCCCGCCGTCATCATCGGTTTGCTCACCGTCCTGACCTTCTCCATCTATGACTCCGTCATCGTCTTTGACAAGGTCAATGAGAATACGGCGGGGCTAGAAGGCCAACGATCTAAGACCTATGGGGAACTCGCCAACTTGGCAATTAACCAGACGGTCATGCGTTCCATTTCCACCTCTATCATTTCCGCGCTCCCTATCATCGCGCTGTTCGTCATTGCCGTATGGCTTATGGGCATCGGTACGCTGCGCGATTTGGCGCTGATCCAGCTCATTGGCGTTATCGAGGGTATTTTCTCCTCGATTTTCTTGGCCACTCCGTTGGTGGTGACGTTTGCTAATTGGACTAAGCGCGTCAAGCAGCACACGCAGCGTGTGCTGGATTACCGCGCGGGTAAGTCTGAGCACGGTGAACCAGCGGATGCGGGTTCTGCAAAGCGCAAGGTGGTTACGCCTTCCGATGTCGGGGCCAAGACGCACAAGGAAGTGGCAGAAGAACAAACTGATCACGGCAGCAGTGCCTCCGGCCATACCGGTGCTACGTGGCGCCCGGGCCGCTAAGTGCCCTTGAACACGGCATAATCAGGCAGACTAAGGCTTGGTCTTTTTAGGAGAAAAGGGGTTGTGCGTACCGTGGAACGCAGATTAGGCACCACACGGTGGTGGGGGCGCCGTCCCAAAATCACGGCGATTGCAGCGGGGCTTTCCGCCCTTGCGCTGGTAGCGGCCTCGTGCAGCAGTGAGGAATCCGAGAGCGGTGACCAGGCTACGCCCAGCGATCCGGAGTCCTACAACTACGCCGGATATATGGTTAACTCTCAGCTGACCACGACGAATGCCGGCACCGCCTTCGGCAGCACTACCTCAGCGGCCCAACTTTCGACGCGGCTTTATCCCGGTCTTTTTGTCCCGGGGCCCTCCGGGCAGCTTATTCCCAATGCGGATTTGGTAGAGACCGAAGAGCTTCCGCCGGCAGCTGATAGTGATCAGGAAAGCGTGCGTGTGACGCTTGCCGATGATGCCACATTCTCCGATGGTGCCCCCGTCACCTGCGATGATTACCTGCTTGCCTATACGGCTGGCACGCACCCGGTTGAATTTGCCTCGCATATGCCGCTGATGAATGACATCGCGGATATCGAGTGCGCACCGCAGAGCAAGGCCTTTACACTGACTTTTCAGAAAGACCAGGGACATCGGTGGCGCCAAATGTTTGGCCCTGGCACCGTCATGCCTGCGCACGCGCTTGCGCAGAAGACGGATTTGACCGTAGAGGAACTCAACGCGGCCTTGCACGCAGAAGACATGGCGACGTTGCAGCCAGTAGCGGAATTATGGCGCTATGGCTTTTCCACCGCCAAGGATGATTTTGACCCCGAGCTGCAGGTCTCCTACGGACCATTCACTGCGGATAAGGTGGGCGATTCCGGCGAGGTTTTCCTAAAAGCCAATGAGCAGTACCGCGGTGATGAGCCTGCCTTGGATCGCCTGGTCATTTGGCCGAGTACTGCCAACGCGCAGGAACTTGCGGATAAGGGCGTTCTCAAGGTGGCGGATTCCGCCGTCGCGGCGCCGGACTGGCTCTCAGGGAACGCGGGCAAGGACGCAGAATCCGAGGAAGGTAACGACGCCCCAGAATCCGATAACGATTCCTCAGACAAGGACTCCGCGGGCGCAGGCGCTGACGCGTTTGAGACGACCACCAAGGTGGGCCTGCAAACCGATACGCTGACCCTGTCGCAGGCCGGGATTTTCGCAGAGCCTTCTGCTAGGAAAGCATTTGCTGCCTGCGTGGACCAAGCGGCGATGGCGCACAAGAGCTCCGAAATATCTGGTGTCGATGTTCCACCGGCTTATGTGCGCACCGTCTCTGTCCAAGATCCGGTAGCCCAAACGCTAGGCTCGGTGGCGAAGGACCACGAGGGAACGGACATGGCTGCGGCCGGCCAGTTGAATGGGTCCACCATCAAGGTGGGCTACGTTGGCCCGGATAAGCGCTATCAGGCGATGGTCGATGCGCTGCGCGCCTCCTGCGAACCGGCGGGGATTACCATCGAGGATGCTGCGGAGGAGAACCTATCGCAGTTTTATCTCAACCCTGATCCGGAAACGGGGCAGCCAACCATCGATGCCTTCTTGGGCCCAGTCGATCCGCTGACCGAGTACTCCGCCGCTGATTCCAGCATCAAAAACTCCGTTCAGCTCAAGGAGCAGGAAGAGCAGCTGTGGGAGAGTGTTCCCTCCATTCCGGTCGCTGCACAGCCGCGCGTGTTTATTGTTCACCGCGACGTGGAGGGTGTCCTGCCGTACACTGGCATCTCGGGCATCGGCTGGAATATGGATCGTTGGCACGTGTCGGCACAAGAACCTGTGGAAAAGGCCTAGGCCTTTTCCGCTCCTAAATTATTTCTCGCTATTTAGTTCTCAAGGAAGATGATGACCTCTCACTACAAATCAGCAGCACAAGCATTGCGCGATAACGTGCGCCTTGTGCAGGACTTTCCAGAAGAAGGAATTCTTTTTGAAGACCTCACACCGGTATTAGCCGATCCTGAAGCATTTCAGGCCGTTGTTGATGGACTCGCGGCCGCGTGCGAGGAGCTGGGTGCGGATCTCATTGGCGGCTTGGATGCCCGCGGGTTCCTGCTTGGCTCTGCCGTGGCGTACAAACTGGGTTTGGGCATTTTGGCCATTCGTAAGAAGGGCAAGCTTCCGCCGCCGGTATATACCGAGGAATACGAACTGGAATATGGTTCGGCCGCGTTGGAGATCCCCGCCAGCGGCGTTGATGTGAAGGGCAAGCGCGTGGTGCTTGTCGATGACGTCCTGGCCACCGGTGGCACCCTCCACGGCGCCAAACTGTTGCTGGAGTCTGCAGGTGCCGAGGTCGCGGGCAACGTCGTGGTGCTAGAAGTTAAGGGTCTTAATGGTCGTGAACGCTTATCGGGCCCGCCGCTCATTGTGCTGGATGACGCTGACTAAGATGGTGTGTCTAAGCTAGATCACACGATCTGGAAAGGCGCTGCAGCCAGCAATAAAGGCTGCGGCATTGTGAAGGGCGGTAGAGATGGCCACGGATAAGTCAGCAAAACGCCAGGCTAATAACGGGATGCGGAGCATGTCTGCTCGGCTTGCCCGGTCACTGACCGGCGGGCGGGTCAAGATTAACCCCGTGCTCGATCCCCTCATGTCTATCCACCGGAAATTCCATCCCAAGGCGGATGCGGAACTACTCAACGCTGCCTATAACACCGCGGAAAGGTTGCATGAGGGAGTATTCCGCAAGTCGGGTGAGCCGTATATTACCCACCCTCTGGCCGTAGCTACGATTGCCGCGGAAATCGGTATGGATACCACCACCATTGTTGCAGCGCTCCTGCACGATACGGTGGAGGATACCGATTACACGCTGGAGGATCTGACCCGAGACTTCGGGCCCGAAGTTGCCCGGCTCGTTGATGGCGTGACCAAGCTGGACAAGGTGGCCTTGGGTGCTGCGGCCGAGGCTGAGACGATCCGCAAGATGATCGTCGCCATGGCCAACGATCCGCGCGTCCTTGTCATCAAGGTCAGCGACCGGCTGCACAATATGCGCACCATGCGCTTTTTGCCTCCAGAAAAGCAGGCCAAAAAGGCGCGCCAAACGCTAGAAGTCATTGCCCCCTTGGCCCACCGGTTGGGCATGGCGAGCGTGAAATGGGAACTAGAGGACCTGTCTTTTGCCATCCTCTATCCCAAAAAGTACGACGAAATCGTGCGCATGGTGGCAGAGCGCGCGCCCTCACGCGATCGTGCCCTGAAGGAAATCATCAACCAAGTGGGTGCCGCCTTAAAGGAAAATGGCATCGAGGCCGAAGTAATGGGCCGGCCGAAGCATTACTGGTCTATCTATCAAAAGATGGTCGTCCGCGGCCGCGAGTTCGCGGAGATCTTCGACTTGGTGGGCATTCGCGTGCTGGTGGATGACAGCAATAGCTGTTACGCCGCCATTGGCGTCGTGCACTCCATCTACCAGGCTCTGCCGGGGCGTTTTAAGGATTATATTTCCTCCCCGCGCTTCGGCGTCTACCAGTCTTTGCATACGACGGTGCTCGCGGACGGCGGAGCGACCCTTGAGGTACAGGTCCGCACGCACGAGATGCACTACAATGCCGAATTCGGCGTCGCCGCGCACTGGCGCTATAAGGAAACGAAGGGAAAGAATTCTGGGCACCAGGAAGAGGTGGACCAGATGGCCTGGATGCGCCAGCTGCTGGACTGGCAGAAAGAAGCGGCTGACCCCAATGAGTTTCTCGATTCCCTGCGCTATGACCTGACGGCGCGCCAGATCTTCGCCTTTACCCCGAAGGGTGATGTGGTGGATCTGCCGGCGGGTTCCACTCCGGTGGATTTTGCCTATGCCGTGCATACGGAGGTCGGGCACCGCTGCATTGGTGCCAAGGTCAACGGCAAATTGGTGGCGCTAGAATCGCCGCTGAAATCTGGCGACAAGGTAGAAATCTTTACCTCCAAGGATCCTAACGCCGGCCCGTCGCGCGATTGGCAGGAATTCTTGGTCTCCCCGCGTGCCAAGGCAAAGGTCCGCCAGTGGTTTGCCAAGGAAAGGCGTGAGGAGCACCTTGAAGCCGGGCGCGATGCCTTGGCCACTGAGGTGCAGCGCGGCGGCTTGCCGATGCACCGCCTGTTTACCGCCAGCTCCATGAAGCAGGTGGCAGAACAGCTGCACTATTCTGATGTCGATGCCCTATATACTGCCATCGGCGCAGGACACGTTTCCGCACAACACGTGGCCAACCAATTGGTCGCCATGTTCGGCGATCGCGATGATGCCGTGGATGCGCTGGCTTCTCGAACCCCGCTGTCGGAGCTCGAGCATTCTCGCGCGCAGCATACTAAGGACTCCGCCTCCGGCACGGGCATCTTGGTGGAGGGAAGCCCCGATGTCATGGCCAAGCTTGCGAAGTGCTGCCAGCCGGTGCCCGGGGACGCTATTTTCGGTTTCGTCACCCGCGGTGGGGGAGTATCCGTGCACCGTGCGGACTGCGCCAACGCGGAAAAGCTCAAATCCGAACCGGAACGCATGTTGAAGGTCGAATGGTCCTCTGGTACCTCTTCTACCGGCGCCTTTTCTGCCACGCTGCAGCTTGAGGCATTGGACCGTCAGGGCTTGCTGTCTGAGCTAACGCGGGTACTCAGTGACCAGAACATTAATGTGTTGACCATGAATTCGAACCGCGGCGAGGACCAAATTGCCACGATGCGATTCACCTTTTCAGTCTCGGATACCAAACAGCTGGGTTCGTTGATGACGACGCTGCGCAATACCGAGGGCGTCTTTGACGTCTACCGCGTGACCGCGTAACCGTTTGACTGCCTGGCTACCTCCCTGCGCGGTTGCTTGGTAGAGCAACGCGCGGGCTACGGGCAGGTGACGATTGTGTGAATTCTGGGCGGAGGAGAGGTAAAAGACCAGTTCACAGGTGGTGTGCTTTCTGCGAGTTGGTTAAGAAAGCGATATAAATTATCTGAATACTTTCTACGACACAGGAGTAATTATGCAGTTCCGCCGCATCGGCCAGTTGGTGGCCGCCACCACCGTCACCGCCGTCGCTCTCTTCGGCACGCAGGCCCTAGCGCAGGAGAACATGACCACCATCTCGGTTACCAATATCACTGACTTGCACGGTCACCTGGAAGATGGTCTGAGCGACCCTGCTAAGGCGGGCGATGAGATTGGCGTGGCTCGCCTGCAATCGCTTATCAAGCAGGTCAACGAAGGCCAGGAGTTCAACCTCACCTCTTCGGGCGATAACGTGGGCGGTTCTGCATTCGTCTCGGCCATCTCGGATGACAAATACACCCTGGAAGCGCTCAATGCCATGGGGATGAAGGCAACCGCAGTGGGCAACCACGAATTCGACAAAGGCACCGAGGACCTAACGGATCGTATCCAGCCCGCTTCTGACTATCCCATCCTCGGCGCCAATGTATTAAAAGACGGCAAGCCGCTTTTGGATGCCTCTCATGTGGAAGAAATCGATGGCGTGAAGGTCGGCTACGTCGGCACCGTCACCCAAAACACCAAGTTCAAGGTATCCGCGGCAAAGATTCCGGGCGTTACCTTTACCGATCCTGTCGAGGCAACGAACAAAGAAGCCACTCGCTTGAAGGAAAGCGGCGAGGCAGATGTCGTGGTTTCCCTTTTCCACGAGGATGCGGAAGAATACGCAAAGGGCTTTAATAAGGACGTCGATATCCTCTTTGGCGGCGATACCCACCAGACCACCCAGGGAACGGTTGAACGCGACGGCGCGCTGCCACTGCAGTGGGCGCAAGGTTATGAGTACGGCAAGCTGCTGAACGATGCCGATATTACCTACGACAAGGCCGCGGGCAAGGTGAAAAGCATTGATCTCAAGCAGTACGACGCGACTGCTGCGGCGCAGGTAGAACCCGATGCTGACATTGCGGGCATCGTTAAGAAGGCACAGGATGAAGCCGAGGTAGAAGGCTCGAAGAGCGCTGGCACAGTCGAAACCGACTTGTTCCGCGGTTCCGATGAGGGGCAAAAGCCAGGCTCTAACCGCGGTGTCGAGTCCACCCTGAATAACTTCATCGCGGAAGGGCAGCGCTATGCCATGAGCAAGCAGGTGGGTGAGGACATTGACCTCGGCGTCATGAATGCAGGAGGAGTGCGCGCCGATTTGCAGGGTGGCGATGTAACGTACAAGGACATCTTTGAGGTCCAGCCGTTTGGTAACTCTGTTATTACCGCGAAGGTCTCCGGCAAGGACTTCATCACCGCACTAGAAAACCAGTGGCAGGAGGGTAGTAGGCCGCGTCTAGCCATGGGGCTGTCCAATAATGTCCAGGTGGTCTATGACCAAAAAGCATCTCACGGCCAGCGCGTCAAGGCGGTGACTGTTAATGGCGAGCCCCTCGATCCGAATAAGGACTATTCCATCGCGCTTTCTTCCTTCCTTGCTTCCAGCGACAGCGAAAAGGGCGGCGATGGTTACTTTGAAGCAGGCTCCATCAAGGACAAGAACGATGTGGGATACATGGACGCCCAAGCCATGATCGACTACATTGCGTCCGGTGAGTCCGAGGTCCGCAAGGGACAGGGCCAAATTGGCGCCCACATCGATGGCGCTATTGTCCCGGGCAAAGAAATCACCGTCGAACTGTCCAGCTTGAATTACACCAGTGAGGGCGAGCCAATGGCTAAGACCGTCACGGTGAAGTTGGGGGATGAGGAAGTATCTGCCGATATCGACAACTCCAAGCAGGAAGGCGATGACCAATTTGGCGAGCGCGGACGTGCGCAAGTGACGCTTACCGTTCCAGAAGGCCTAACTGGCTCTCAGAACCTAGAAATCACCACCGATGCTGGCACGCAAGCAATCCTGCCCGTGGAATTGGGTGACGCCAATGGTGCCCCGAAGATACCGCAAGGCTCTTCCTTTGGCGGCGCAGCCCTTGCCATCGTGGCGGCACTAGCGGCAGGAATCGCCTTTATTGGTTTAAATCCCCAGGTGCTGCCGGCACCACTGCGGGCCATCTTTGATGACCTGCGCAAGACTTTTCACATCTAATTAGGGATCCAATTCCTGCGGATACGCGAAAAGCGCTTTTCCTCGCTTAAAGGGGGAAAAGCGCTTATTTTTCTGTGCTGTGTCTTGCATCCTAGTAACCTCAAAAGCCGTGGATATCTTTGAACGGTTTTTACGCGAGGCTACTTTTCAACTAGGAATCGAGCTACATCGAGTTCCTGTTGTCATGTTGTCTACATTAGGCATCTATCTTGCCTTTATGGTCTTGGTAAAGCTTTTTGGTTCTCGCGTATTGACCTCCATGACGGCCTCTGACGCGATCATCATCATTATGTTCGGTGCCGTTGCCGGGCGAGTGATCATTGGTGTTCCACCCACATTAGCGGCGGGTGTTATCGGGCTGACCACGCTGATGGCCCTGGAAGCTGCATTCGGCACCATCCGCAAGGTGGTGAAGTGGACGCGATTTTTGGATCGCCGCCCTGTTCTCATCGTCTTTCAGGGCGAGATGATTGACGATAATCTCACCGTGTCCCACATCACTCGCTCTGATGTGTATTCCGCGGTGCGAAAGGCTGGTTTGGCCCGCATGGAAGACGTTCAGATTATGGTTTTAGAACCCACCGGGCACATATCTGTCATCAAGAATGGTCAGGACATAGACCCAGATATCTTTAATGACCTCGTTGGCTCTGGGTATATCAAACAGGCCAAAGAGTCTTAAAGATTTGATAGAGGGGGGAGAACTTCAGAACTACCTTTCGTAGAACCGCCGTGCAGTTCAATAAGAGCACGGCGGTTAAGCACTCTCAAGGCGCGTTAGCGTTTAGAAAGGAAGTTTGAAGTTCTTTAGAAGGTCATCGATGTTGATGTACTTATTGGCGAAAGCGAAGAGAGTACCCAGTGCACCGACAGCAGCAGTAATAACTTCGATCCAGGCCTTGATGGACTCAGGATTCGCGTCCTTGGAAGACAAGTCTTGCGTTTTCTTGGCGTCGTTTTGCTTGTTTGCGTCCGAATCAATCTTCTGGCTAGGAGTGCCGGTGGAGGTGGCAGATGAGACCTGAGCGGCGGTATCCACATTCTCCGCGGCAGTGGCCACGGTGGTGCCAGCGAGAGTAACGGATAGCGCGGTTGCGCCGGCGAGGAAGGCCTTGCGGGAGAAAAGCTTCATTGTGTTTCCTGTCAAGCTTGTGGTGTTCAAATTTTTAGATATTAGACGGCTTCGTAGCTGTCCGAATTACCCCAAGCTGATTTTAATAAAAAACATTATCAATAAGGAATAGGGGTGTTTTGAGGGGGTGATTAATGCAGATGGTGTGAATGGGAAGGATGTGCTTTCTGGAGTTAAGTGCAGGTAGGAGGGTATTCAAGGCAAAGCATCGGATATGAAAATGCCCCAGCGCCACGCCACGATTTAGTTCGTGCATTGCGCTGGGGTGAGGCAAATGTAGGGGGAGGGGAGGCATCGGCAAGCGCCGATGCCGCAGACTAGGCCTTTACCGTAGCCTTTTTGATCTTTACCTCTTCTGCAGGTTTGCCGTCTTCTTGGCCGCCTGGGAGACCGCCCTGCTCGCCGGTGTCTACGCCGGCCTCGGCAATCTTGTCTAGGGTCTTGAGGCCATCTTCGGTGATGGTGCCAAAGTAGGTGTAGTTAGGAGGCAACTCCGAGTCGTCGTAGTTAAGGAAGAACTGGGAGCCGTTGGTATCCGGACCGCTATTGGCCATAGCGACGGAACCGCGGGGGTAGACAACTGGGTTCTGCAAGTCCTCGTCATCAGTTTCATCGGTGGGGTATTCATTAGCAAAGCTGAAACCTGGGCCGCCGGTACCGGAACCGGTGGGATCGCCGCACTGGAGCACATTCAAGCCACCAGAGGTCATGCGGTGGCAGACGGTGTCATCGTAGAAGCCGGAGTCAGCCAGTTCCGAAATGGCGTGGGTGGTACAAGGCGCGGTGGCACGATCTAGGTTCATCTCGATCGGGCCCTGGGTGGTATCGAAGGATACGGTGACAGTGCCCTCGGTGGAAATATCCTTGCCGTCGGGCTTCTTGGCACCGTGGCCATCCTGCCCATTGTCCTTGTACTCGCACTGGACGGTTGCCGGCAGGGCTTCCGCGCGCTTGCCGCTCAAGGGCTCTGCCTTGGGGGCTTCCTGCGTGGTCTGTGCTTCCGAGGTATCTTCCGCCTGGATTTCGCCCTCAGAGCCATCGCGGGTGGAGAGGAAGTAAATTCCTCCGGCGATGCCGAGGATGACGACGAGCGAGGCTACGGCGACACCAAAAGGACGAGTCTTTTGTTTGCGGTCACGGGACTTTAGCTCGCGGTCGAGCTTGTGCATCGCGTCTTCTCCGCGCTTTTTATTATCTGGCACCGTGGGACAACCTTTCTAGCGATTATCGGTGACGTGTCTCAACTAGGACGATTTTAGCGGCTTTGCGGACGTGGGGCTGACTTGGCTCGGGGATTGGCATTAGCAAAAAGCGGTGAGCTATAGCGGGGAAGCAAAAGTATCAGTACGCTCGGGGCCATGGCTGAAGTTAAATTTTCTGACGAACCTACCCAAACCGCTGGTGAACTTCCCGCAGTAGGGGAGTCCATCCCAGAGTTCACCCTCGTTGGCACCGACCTTTCTGAGGTCACCAATAAGGATTTCGAGGGCAAGCGCCTCGTTATCTCGATTTTCCCTTCCATCGATACCGGCGTGTGCCAGCAGCAGCTGCGCACCTTTAACGAGAAGGCCGCGGGCCTGGACAACACCGTTGTCTTGTCTGTCTCTCGCGACCTTCCCTTCGCGCTGGATCGTTTCTGCGCCGCAGAGGGCATTGAAAATGTGGACACCGCCTCCGATTTCCGCTCCGATTTTGGCGAGAAGTTCGGCGTGACCTTGCAAGGCTCCCCACTCAAGGGCCTATTGGCACGCTCCGTTGTAGTCACCGACGCTGACCACAAGGTCATCTACAACGAGTTGGTGCCGGAGGTAACCACTGAGCCGGACTACGACAAGGCTCTTGCAGCCCTGCAATAAAGCTTTAAGCTGGCAGGATCTTTAAATCCAGCACCCAGCCTTTCCCCATAACCCACCGTGGTTGAGGGCGCGAAGGCTGGGTGCTTTTTGCATGCTTGCGCGGCCTTGAATCAAGAAGGCTGATGCGTGCGGGGTGCTCAAGGGGCGGTTCTCGTTAGACTTGAGGCATGGACGTTCAAGGATTTACTGCAGGCCCATTTCGCACAAATACCTATATCGTGGCGGAGGGAAAGCGCGCTTTCATCGTGGATCCGGGCATGGATTCCATGTCACAGGTTCTATCTTACGACTATGACTATGAAGCCATCGTGCTCACGCACGGGCACATTGACCACACCCGCGAGGCTGGGGACTTGGCACAAAAGCTCGATATCCCCGTTTATATTCATCCCGCAGATAGGTTCATGTTGGATTCTGGGGAGGGCGTCTCTGCCCAGGTGCAGGAGCTATTCCAAGCCTCGAGCATGGTACCCATTGCCGATCTCCGCGAACTCCACGGTGGGGAAGAACTGGAGCTAATCGGGAATACATTTACCCTCCAACACGCCCCTGGGCATTCGCCGGGGTGCGTATTGATCATTTCGGATACTTTTGCCCTTACCGGTGATGTACTTTTTGCCGGGGGAATGGGGCGCGTCGATCTTCCGGATTCTAATCCACAGGCCATGCTTGATTCATTGGCGGGCCCGGTGTGGGATTTAGACGATGAGCTGGACATTCTTCCCGGCCACGGCCCAACCTCGACCATGCGTGAGGAGAGGGCGACCAACCCATTCCTGCGAAAATCCCATGGGGTACTCTAGTGACCATGAGTGAAGAGAAGCGGTTCCAGGCACTGTCCGCACCGAAGGGTGTGCCAGATTATTACCCACCAGAGTCTGCGACTTTTTATAAGGTCCGCCAGACCATGGTGGAACAGGCGCATCTTTCCGGCTTTCAGCACATTGAATTGCCCATTTTTGAAGATACCGCGCTCTTTGCCCGCGGCGTGGGCGAATCTACCGACGTGGTCTCCAAAGAGATGTACACCTTTGCAGATCGCGGCGATCGCTCTGTGACCTTGCGCCCGGAGGGAACTGCGGGCGTTATGCGCTCGGTCATTCAACACAATTTGGATCGCGGTCAGCTGCCGGTAAAGCTGAACTACAGTGGGCCGTTCTTCCGCTATGAGCGCCCGCAGGCGGGGCGCTACCGCCAGCTTCAGCAGGTTGGCGTGGAAGCCATTGGCGTTGACGATCCAGCACTTGATGCTGAGGTCATCGCCCTGGCGGATCGCTCCTACAGAGCCCTGGGGCTGAGCGGGTTCCGCCTGGAATTGACCAGCTTGGGCGACCGGAATTGTCGGCCCGCCTACCGCGAAAAGCTGCAGGAATTCCTGTTCAAGCTGGACCTTGATGAGGAAACCCGCCGCCGCGCGGAGATCAACCCCTTGCGTGTCTTAGACGATAAGCGCCCGGAAATGCAGGAGCAGCTTGCCGATGCCCCCTTGATGCTCGACTACCTCGACACCGAGTGCCGCGAGCACTTTGAGACCGTAACCGGCATGCTGGAGGATATGGGCGTGGCATACGAAATCAACCCCCGTATGGTGCGCGGCTTGGACTACTACACCAAGACTTGCTTTGAATTCGTCCACGATGGCCTGGGTGCGCAATCCGGTATTGGCGGCGGCGGCCGCTACGACGGCCTGATGGCGCAGCTTGGCGGGCAAGATCTCTCGGGCATCGGCTATGGCCTCGGCGTTGACCGCGCCATCCTCGCCCTAGAGGCGGAGGGAATCACCTTAGAAGGCAGTGATTCCCGCGTGGATGTCTATGGCATTGCCTTGGGTACAGCGGCGAAGCGCCGCATGACCGGCATCATCAATGACCTGCGCAAGGCGGGAATCGCGGCGGATATGTCCTTTGGTGATCGCGGCCTCAAGGGCGCGATGAAGGGCGCTGACCGCGCGGGCGCGCGCTTTGCTCTGGTCCTGGGAGATCAAGAACTAGAAAACGGTACCGTTGCGGTGAAGGACTTGGCGGCCCACGAGCAACGCGATGTTGAGCTATCGCGGCTGGTTGCCATTTTAGGACGGGATCTAGAAAGCTAAACGCAGGAGTAAAAAAGGGGGGGGGCACCGAGTAAATTCGGTGCCCCCCTTTTGTGTGTTTTTAACTGATTAGCACTCCACCTGGGAAACGCTAAAGCCCATCGTCTTAGCCAAGCCGCCGAGGGAGGTCTCCTTGTACTTGGAGAGCATATCGCGGCCCGTATCTGCCATGGTTTGTACGGCGTTATCCAGGGTGACGTGGTGGGTGCCTTCGCCCATCATTGCCATGCGGGCGGCGTTAATGGATTTCACCGCGCCGATGGCGTTGCGCTCAATACAAGGGATCTGCACTAGTCCGCCGACCGGGTCACAGGTAAGGCCGAGGTTGTGCTCAAGGGCGATCTCTGCCGCATTTTCCACTTGGGCGGGGGTCGCACCAAGGAGTGCTGCCATTCCCGCAGCGGACATGGATGAGGCGGAGCCGACTTCGCCCTGGCATCCCACTTCGGCGCCGGAAATGGAGGCGTTCTGTTTGATGATCATGCCGATTGCGCCTGCGGTGAGCAGGTAACGGCGTGCGGATTCACGGCAGAAGCCACCATGGAAGTCGCGCGCATAGTGCAGCACTGCGGGAATGATGCCGCAGGCGCCGTTGGTGGGCGCGGTAATAACGCGGCCGCCCGCGGCGTTTTGCTCGTTGACCGCTAAGGCGAAGAGATTGACCCATTCCATGGCGGAGAAGCCAGAGTGTGGGTCATTTTTCTGCTCGAGCAGCTGCGCATACATCTTGGGGGCGCGCCGCGGTACCCGGAGGCCACCGGGCAAGATGCCCTTGGTGGAAATACCATCGGTCACGCATTCGCGCATGATGTCCCATACGAGGTCCAAATGGCGCAGGACAAAATCCGCGCCGCCTTCGTCCTTGTGAAGTACTTCCTCATTGGCGAGGACAATTTCCCAAATATCTTTGTCGTTGGCCTCGCAGAGGTTGAGCAGTTCTTCGCCGGTGGTGAACTCATATGGCACGGTGTCTTCTACGGTTGCTGCGGCAACGCCGGCGGGCACTTCGTGGCTATCGGCGACCTCTGCATCGAGCTCTTTGCGGGAGAGGATGAAGCCGCCGCCGACGGAGAAGTACTGTTCATCTTCAGCAAGGATATTGCCATCTGCATCCCAGGCCTGGAAGATCATGCCATTGGGGTGCTGGGGCAGTGGCTCGTTGTCAAAGGTGATTTCGTAGTCGACGCTGCCAGAAGGGCCAGAAATGGTGCCTTCGCTGGGGATTGTGCCGCCGGCTTGCGGCTCGGCATCGATAGGAACGGTCAGCGGCTCCCAGCCGGCGAGTCCTAGGATGACGGCGCGGTCAGAGGCGTGGCCGCGTCCGGTGGCGGACAGCGAACCGCGCAGTTCCGCAGATACGCGGGCGGGGTGGGTATCGAGGGATTCTAGAAATTGCTTCGCGGCGCGCATCGGTCCAACCGTGTGCGAAGAGGATGGACCGATGCCGATGGCGAAAATGTCAGTAACGCTAATAGTCATGGTGAAAGCCTTAAGAAACCTTTCTTCGTTGCAAGAGAGTTAACAGTCCAAGAGCATGAAAAAGAGTTTTTCTCAGGCGCGGGGATCCGAGTCGAACATTCTAAAATTCAAGCGTAGAGAAATATGTGACATGTATCAATTTTAGAATATGCGATAGGTATTGCGGCGCTAGTGCTTTCCGTCGTATTGGGACAAAATCTGCTCAAACGGCAGGAATTCCTCGTCCGCTCCGATTCCAGTAGGGCGGGAATGGGGGCTGGGTTTGGGGGCATCGGCAAGCCCGGCAACCCGATCCGTGGGACGGATCATCTGATCCGCAAGCTGCGTGGCGGCACGCTCGATGCGGCTGCGAATGCGCGTGCCCTCGGCGGTGCCCAGATCCTCGGTTGCCTGGAATATGCCGGTCGGAACGACGTGGGCGTGCAGGTAATTCAACAGGGGGCGCAGCGCATAGTCCAAGATGAGCGCGTGGCGCGGGGAACCGCCCGTAGCTGCCACGATGGTGGGCAGCTCCTCCAAGGCGTGCGCATCCAAGACATCAAAAAACATTTTGAACAGCCCGGAGTAGCTGCCTTGGAACGCTGGCGTGACGGCAATAAAACCATCGGCCGTAGAAAGCAGCTCTTTTGCTTCATCTAATTGGGGCGTCGGGGCCGCCCAATTAGTCATGGCCGTTGCCAATTCAGAAGAAAGGCTGCGCACCTCAATGATGTGGGTGGTCACGCCTTCTCCGCGCGCGGAAATCTTTGCTTCGGTGGCTTCTGCAATAGTTTCAGCTAATTGCCGGGTAGACGATGGCTCCGAGAGCCCAGCCGTGAGGACAACCAAAGATCGCATTGCTTAGTCCTCCTTTCCAGGGCTTACGCGAAAGTGTGGGGAATCTGGGTGTTGCTTGAGCGTGGCATGCGTCGGTGGATCTGAGGGTACATGGTCTGGTCGTCGCTGCTCAAAGCGCCGACGGAGCTCCGGGACGACTTGCGTGCCAAGAATTTCTATCTGCTTGAGCACCACTTCTTGCGGCAGCCCCGCGTGATCAACGAGGAAAAGCTGGCGTTGGTAATCGCCCACATAGTCCGCAAATTTCAGGGTGCGCTCAATAACCTGCTCCGCAGTGCCCACGGTCAGCGGGGTGTAATCGGTAAATTCCTCAAGGCTCGGACCGTGCCCGTACACGGGTGCGTTATCGAAGTACGGGCGGAAGAACTTCTTTGCTTCCTCTTCAGTATCGCCAATAAATACCTGGCCGCCGAGCCCCACGATGGCTTGGTCGGCTTGGCCGTGGCCATAAGAGGCAAAGCGGCGCCGATACATGCTGACCATCTTGGCTGTGTGTTCTTGATTCCAGAAAATATTATTGTGGAAGAATCCGTCGCCGTAATAGGCGGCTTGTTCTGCAATCTGCGTCGAGCGAATGGAGCCGTGCCATACAAACGGCGGGACGCCATCAAGGGGAGCCGGGGTAGAGGTAAACGCCTGCAATGGGGTGCGGAATTTGCCCTCCCAGTTGACGCTATTCTCCCGCCACAGGCGGCGCAGCAAGTGGTAATTTTCCACGGCCAACGGGATGCCTTGGCGGATATCTTTGCCAAACCACGGGTAGACGGGGCCAGTGTTGCCGCGTCCCATCATCAGGTCCACGCGGCCGCCGGAGAGGTGCTGTAAGAAGGCGTAATCTTCCGCGATCTTTACCGGATCATTGGTGGTAATCAGTGTGGTGGAGGTAGAAAGCTGCAAGCGCTCGGTCTGCGCTGCGATATAGGCTAGGTGGGTCGTCGGAGAAGACGGAACAAAGGGCGGATTGTGGTGCTCGCCGGTCGCGAAGACATCGAGCCCAACTTCTTCCGCCTTGAGCGCGATTTCCGTAATATTGCGGATTCGCTCCGCCTCTGACGGGGTTTCGCCCGTCGTTGGATCGGTGGTCACGTCTCCGACCGTAAAAATGCCAAATTGCATGATATCCCTTTCTACCCTTGCTGCGTACCTGTAATCATTGTACGTGACATGTCAACAACGCGGAAAGGGGAGATTATTCCCAGCGGGGTAAAGAGGGGGCCGGGAGTTAGCTATAGACCCCGCGCCCCAAGGTGTCGCACTCAGCCATCCGGCCGGAATTATAACCAGCAAGGAAAGCTCGCTGGCGTTGCTCGGAAGACCCGTGCGTCCACGCATCGGGTTGGACCTGCCCGGTGGAACGGCGCTGAATATTATCGTCACCCACAGCCTGCGCCGCGGTGACAGCGTCAGCGACCTGCTGCTGAGAAATCGGCTCCAGCAGCGCATCCTCGCCCTTATCCGCGTGAGAAGCCCAAATACCTGCGTAGCAATCTGCCTGGAGCTCGATTTTTACAGCGTTTGAATCCGCGCCGGGGTCGTTATAGTCAGAAAGCTGCAGCGTGCCCTCAAGCTGCTGGATATGGTGGCCAAACTCGTGGGCGACGATGTACATCTGCGCGAACGGGGCATTGTGTGCACCGTAGTTGCTCAGCGAATCAAAAAATGTGGTGTCGAAATACGCCGATTGATCGGCGGGGCAATAAAAGGGGCCAGTGGCTGAAGATGCGGTGCCGCAACCGGAAGTGGTGGAACCATTAAAAATCACCCGGCCAGGGTTGGTGTATTCGATGCCGGCCTGCTCGGGCAGCTCGGCGGTCCACACGTTATCCACGCTCATGGCGGTGAACATGACCCGGCAGTCATCGTATTTATTGCCATCTTCTGCCGTTTGGCAGTGGTCGAAGGCAGAATCATCGGCGCCAGAGTGGGTGCCAGATTGTGACTGTTCATTGCCCAGCAGGGCGCCAATATCGGAGGGGTTTCCTCCCAATAAGAGGTAGAGCCCTACAAGCACGACGGAACCGATGCCGCCGCCTATGGCGAGGCCACCGCCACCGCCGGAGGTTGCGCGCTGGCCATCGAAATCGGCACCAGATTTAAAGGTCATGTCTAGATAGTGCCATACCTTTTCGGCCGCGGCAGTGCGCAGCGAGCCCATTTATTCCCGGCAGGGTTAGCGGTGCCGGGGCCGCGTGCCTGCGCGGTGGCTTAATTGGGCTTAATAGGGGCGAAAGTGGCGGTGGGATGTAGAATTGGCCAAGTTCCTAGTCTTGTGCTTGGTTGGGCGCGCGCTGTTTACGCGTGGCTGGACCCGCAAGTAACTCCATTTCAGAAGGGATTGAATAATAGTGCTGCGTACCCATTTGGCCGGTGAGCTCCGCAAAGAACTGGCAGAAGAGACCGTAACCCTAACCGGTTGGGTCTCTCGTCGCCGTGACCACGGCGGCGTCATCTTCATTGACCTGCGCGATCGTTCCGGCATTGCCCAGGTAGTCTTCCGTGAATCCGATGTGGCAGAGCGCGCCCACGACCTGCGTTCGGAATACTGCGTCAAGGTCACCGGCGTGGTCGAGCCGCGCCCTGAGGGCTCGGAAAACCCGAACCTGCCTTCCGGAGACATCGAGGTCAACGTGACCGACCTGGAGGTGCTCAACAAATCCGCAGCGCTGCCCTTCCAGGTAGATGATCCCTCCGCCTCTGGCGAGGTAGGCGAGGAAACCCGCCTGAAGTACCGCTACTTGGATCTGCGCCGCGAGCGCCAGGCAAAGGCACTGCGCCTGCGCTCTGCTGCCAACCGTGCGGCTCGTAACGTGCTGGATAAGCACGACTTCGCTGAAATCGAAACCCCTACTTTGACCCGTTCCACCCCGGAGGGTGCGCGCGACTTTTTGGTCCCTGCCCGCTTGAAGCCGGGTTCGTGGTACGCGCTGCCGCAGTCGCCGCAGCTATTCAAGCAGCTGCTGATGGTGGCCGGCATGGAGCGCTACTACCAGATTGCGCGCTGCTACCGCGATGAGGACTTCCGCGCAGACCGCCAGCCGGAATTTACCCAGCTGGACGTGGAGATGTCCTTCGTGGACCAAGACGATGTCATCGCGCTCGGTGAAGAGATCGTAAAAGAGCTGTGGAAGCTCATCGGCTACGATATTCAGACCCCAATCCCGCGCATGACCTATGCCGATGCCATGAAGTACTACGGCTCCGATAAGCCGGACCTGCGCTTTGATATCAAGATCGTCGAGTGCACCGAGTTCTTCAAGGACACCACCTTCCGCGTCTTCCAGAACGAATACGTTGGTGCCGTGGTCATGGACGGCGGTGCATCGCAGCCGCGCCGCCAGTTCGATGCATGGCAGGATTGGGCCAAGCAGCGCGGCGCCAAGGGGCTTGCTTATATCACCGTCGCAGAGGACGGCACCCTGGGCGGGCCAGTGGCCAAGAACATTACCGATGCTGAGCGCGAGGGCATCGCCGAGCACGTGGGTGCAAAGCCTGGTGACGCCATCTTCTTCGCAGCCGGCGATACCAAGTCTTCCCGCGCGCTTTTGGGTGCGGCCCGCGGCGAAATCGCCAAGAAGCTCGACCTCATCAAGGAAGGCGACTGGGCCTTTACCTGGGTCGTTGACGCCCCGCTCTTCGAGCCTTCTGCCGATGCCACCGCGTCCGGCGACGTGGCCTTGGGCCACTCCAAGTGGACCGCGGTGCACCACGCCTTCACCTCGCCGAAGCCGGAGTGGATCGATACCTTCGACGAGACCCCGGGCGAGGCCACGGCCTATGCCTACGACATCGTCTGCAACGGCAACGAGATCGGCGGCGGTTCCATCCGTATCCACCAAGAAGATGTGCAAAAGCGCGTCTTTGAGGTCATGGGCATCGGCGATGAGGAAGCACAAGAGAAGTTCGGCTTCTTGCTCGACGCCTTCTCCTACGGCGCACCGCCACACGGCGGCATCGCCTTTGGCTGGGACCGCATCGTGTCCCTCTTGGGCGGCTTTGACTCCATCCGCGACGTGATTGCCTTCCCGAAGTCCGGTGGCGGCGTGGATCCGCTTACCGATGCCCCCGCACCGATCCCTGCCGCACAGCGCAAGGAAACCGGCGTGGACTTCAAGCCGGAAAAGAAAAAGAACGGCGAAGAGGCAAAGGCCGCGAAAGGGCAGGAGAACTAGCCTTTAGGCTTGCCATCACGACACCATTTTTAGGTTAAGCGGGGCGCGCGCCCTCGCCGCAGCAGAAACTTGTGCGGTGAGGGTGTGGCCCCCGCTTTGTGGTGGAGGGCATACTGGATAGAACTATGGTTGATACACAGACAGTGCTTTCGACCGATGAGGTCATTGGTGCCGCATCGGAAATGTTGTCGCGCCGTTTTGGCGGCACGCCAGAAATGTCAGACATTGAGGATTTAGGCGGATCTGGCAATGCCTTAGTCCTGCGCGCAAAAGTTGCCCCTAGCGCCTTTTTGCCGCATCGCTCTGTGGTTATCAAATACAATCCAGTAACCGGCTACGGCGTTGATGACGCAGCGATGCTGCGCGAGGTCGTGGCCTACCAATTCACCACCGCCTTAGCAGAAGACGTGCGCCCAGGGCCGGTGCTCCTCGCACACGATTTAGACCGGCGCATCATCGTCCTGACTGATTTGGGCGAGGCCGAAACGCTCTCGGATGTGCTTTTGGAATCCTCCGATGAGGATCGCATTCGGATCCTGCGCTCTTTGGGTACGGCATTGGGGCATATCCACGTGGGCACCGCGGATCACGAGCAGGATTTCGAAACCCTGCTCAACCGCACGTTGCGTCATAACCCGGAATACGCCGATCACCAATCCGTGCGCGATCAATCCTTGTATCGTTCCATCGGCATTGGGCTCAATCTGCTCGATGAGGCAGGGCTCAAGGCCCCGGAGAGCTTCCGCAGTTTGGCCGATCAAGCCGCCGAATCCCTCGCCTCTGGCAAGGATAGGGCCTTTACCCCCTTCGATCTTTCGCCGGATAACATCATCGTCTCCAAGCGCTTGCACTTCTTGGATTACGAATGGGCGGGCTTTAGAAACGTGGGCTTTGACGTCGCCTGCGTTATCGCTGGCTTCCCGCAGTTCCTGTTTTCTAAACCAATTACGGATAAGGAAGCAGATACATTCCTCGCGGCATGGTCGCGCGAGGTATCTGAGGTATGGCCGCGCTTTGCCGATGAAGAAGAGCTGCACGGCCTTATCGTCGGCTCCCTCATCGGCTGGGCTCTGTCCAGCGTGATCACGATGCACGCTGGCGGAATTGAGGGATTGGTTGCCCTTGCTAGCGGTGACGCGGAGATTGTCCATGACCCAAAGCGTTCGATCCTGCGCCCGCCGGAAAGCGGGCCTTTTAATGAGGACGAACTATTGGTGCGCCAAGACCTCTATGAAACCTTTGACGCGCTCGCGCGCTACGCCGCCCAATGCGGGACCGCACCGTGTACGGCCATCGCGGAGTTTGGCAACTTGGTTGCCCGCCGCGTCCACGACGACTAATCACTACACCTTTTTGGGGAGCTAAAACCACATGAGCCAGGATTCTCTCTTCGGCGCCTCTCCCAATGCTGGCGGCAGTAAGGGAGGCGATGGCTCGGCATCGTCTTTTCCCACGGCCAATCTCTTTGCCACGCACTCCGGTTCGCCCTTGGCCGCGCGCATGCGTCCACAGACCCTAGAAGAAGTCGTGGGGCAAGACCACCTCCTTGCTCCCGGCAAGCCGCTGCGCCGCCTCGTCGAAGGATCTGGCGAGGCCTCGGTCATTTTGTATGGTCCGCCCGGGACCGGTAAGACGACGATTGCCTCGCTCATCGCGAGCCAGATGGGCCAAAACTTCGTTGGTCTCTCCGCCCTTGATTCAGGGGTAAAACAGGTCCGCGAAGTCATTACCCATGCCCGGCAGGAACTCATCCACGGCCGCAGGACGGTGCTTTTTATTGATGAGGTGCACCGCTTCTCCAAAACCCAGCAGGACGCCTTGCTGGCAGCGGTGGAAAACCGGACGGTCCTGCTCGTTGCAGCGACGACCGAAAACCCATCCTTCTCGGTCGTCTCGCCGTTGCTGTCCCGCTCGCTCCTCCTGCAGCTGCACTCGCTGAGCGAGGAGGATCTCAAGGGCGTAGCGCGCCGCGCGCTAGACAGCGACCGGGGGCTTGGGGAGCGCGACTTGACCATTACTGATGAAGCCTTAAACCAGCTCGTCGTGCTCTCTGGGGGCGACGCTCGGCGCAGTCTGACCTACCTCGAAGCGGCCGCGGAAGCAGTTGACGATGGCGGCGAGATCACCGCGGCCACGATTACGGATAACGTGAATCGGGCGGTGGTGCGCTATGACCGCGACGGCGATCAGCACTACGACGTGACATCCGCTTTCATCAAGTCCATCCGCGGCTCTGATGTCGATGCCGCGCTGCACTATTTAGCGCGCATGGTTGAGGCCGGCGAGGATCCGCGGTTTATTGCCCGCCGTCTGATGGTTCACGCCTCAGAGGATATTGGCATGGCTGATCCCACGGCCTTGCAAGTCGCAGTCGCGGCCGCAGAGGCGGCGCAACTGATCGGCTTACCGGAAGCGCGCATCCCATTGGCGCAGGCAACGATTCACTTGGCGACGGCGCCGAAATCGCCGTCCGTTATCGCTGCCATTACTAAGGCGCAGGCCGATGTCGCGGCCGGCAAGGTGGGCCACGTGCCGCCGCACCTGCGCGATGGGCACTATGAGGGCGCCAAGCGGCTGGGAAATGCAACGGGGTATTCCTATCCCCACGATGATCCGCGCGGGGTAGTGGAGCAACAATACCTGCCCGATGAGCTCGAGGGCACCGTATATTATGAGCCCACCGAGCACGGCGCTGAGAAGCGAATCTTTGACTATATTGGCCGTTTGCGCAGGATACTTCGCGGCAAGCGCCGCTAAGTGCGAACCGGCTCGGCCGGTTTTGGACCCACCGATGGGCAAGACCTGCCCACCAGTAGGTAAAGTTGGGTGGGTTAGAAAGCTTCTTGATGGAAGATAAAAGCTTAGACAGTTAGGATTATTGCTCGTGAAGACTCATGAGATCCGGGAACGGTTTACCCAGCACTTCGTCAATTCTGGTCACGAGGTTGTCCCCAGCGCCTCTTTGATCCTGGATGACCCTAACCTGCTTTTCGTTAACGCGGGCATGGTGCCCTTCAAGCCCTATTTCTTGGGCCAGCAGACCCCACCATTTTCCCAAGGCCTTGCCACCTCTATCCAAAAGTGCGTGCGCACCTTGGATATTGAGGAGGTGGGCATTACCACCCGCCACAACACCTTCTTCCAAATGGCGGGTAACTTCTCCTTTGGCCAGTACTTCAAGGAAGGCGCCATTTCCAATGCATGGAACCTGCTGACTAAAGACGTCGCCGACGGCGGCTTTGGCCTTGACCCAGAGCGCCTGTGGGTCACCGTGTACCTCGATGATGATGAGGCAGCGGAAATCTGGCGCGATAAGATCGGCGTGCCAGAAGAGCGCATCCAGCGCCTGGGCATGGAAGATAACTACTGGTCCATGGGCGTGCCGGGACCATGTGGGCCCTGCTCGGAAATCTATTACGATCGCGGGTCCGAATACGGCAAGGATGGCGGCCCGATCGCAGACGATAACCGCTACATGGAGATCTGGAACCTCGTGTTCATGCAAAATGAGCGCGGCGAGGGGACCGGAAAGGGCGATTTTGAGATCGTCGGAGAGCTGCCGAAGAAAAACATCGATACCGGCTTAGGCATCGAGCGCGTCGCCTGCCTGTTGCAGGGAGTAGACAATGTCTACGAGACCGACCTGCTGCGCCCGGTTATTGACGTTGCCGAGGAGCTTACCGGCGCCACCTACGGCGAGAAGGCAACGCAGCAGGATAATATCCGCTTCCGCGTGGTGGCTGACCACTCGCGCACTGGCATGATGCTTATCCTGGATGGCGTTACCCCAGGTAATGAGGGCAGGGGCTATATCCTGCGCCGCTTGCTGCGCCGCATCATTCGCTCAGCAAAGCTGCTTGGCGCCGAAGGCCCCACCATGGAGCGCTTCATGAATACGGTCATGGACACGATGACCCCGTCTTATCCTGAGATTGCGGATAACCGCGAGCGCATCCTCCGCGTGGCCATCAATGAGGAAAAGGCGTTTTTGAAGACGCTGGAGTCTGGCACCAAGCTTTTCGATGAAGCCGTAGACGACCTGCGCTCCACCCACCGCGCGAAGACCCAAAAGGTGCTCTCCGGTGATAAAGCCTTTGAGCTGCACGATACCTACGGTTTCCCCATCGACCTCACCCTGGAAATGGCGCAGGAGGCCGGCCTTGACGTGGACATGGAAGGCTTTAATGCCGCCATGGGCGAGCAGCGCCGCCGCGCCAAGGCCGATAACCAGGCCAAGAAGCACGGCCACACCGACCTCTCCTTGTACCGCGATTGGGTGGATAATAACCCCACCGTGTTTACCGGTTATGAGGAACTGGTCTCGGGCGCGAATGTCATCGGCCTGGTCAAAGACGGCCAGAAGGTTAACGAGGTGCACGAGGGCGATGAGGTTGAGGTCATTTTGGACCACTCGCCGCTCTACGCTGAGTCCGGCGGACAGATGGCTGACCGCGGCCGCATTTCTGCGGGCGAATCCCTCCTGGAGGTCAATGACGTCCAAAAGATTGGCAAGAAGCTGTGGGTACACAAGGCTTCCGTTACCGCCGGTGGGCTCGACCTTGGCATGTCCGTCGAGGCTTCCGTCGATGAGAAGTGGCGCCACGGTGCGACCCAGGCGCACTCGGCCACTCACCTCATTCACGCCGCCCTGCGGCAGGTGCTGGGACCCACAGCCGTGCAGGCAGGCTCGCTTAACCGTCCGGGCTACCTGCGCTTCGACTTCAACTACACCGAGCAATTGAGTCAGGAGCAAATGGAAGAAATCGCCCTGATTACTAACCAGGCGATCGACTCCAATATGGCCGTCAACACCATCGAGACCTCGCTGGAAGAGGCCAAGGCGATGGGTGCCATGGCGCTTTTCGGTGAAAACTACGGCAACCAGGTACGCGTGGTGGAAATCGGCGGACCATTTTCCATCGAGCTCTGCGGTGGTACCCACGTTGGTTCCTCGGCAGAAGTCGGCCCCGTTTCCGTACTGGGTGAGTCCTCGGTAGGCTCTGGTGCCCGCCGCATTGAGGCCTACTCCGGCATGGATGCCTTCCGGTACTACTCCAAGGAAACCGCGCTGGTAGAAGGCGTATCCCGCGAGCTGAAGGTGCAGTCTGAGGAGCTTCCAGAGCGTATTTCGCAGCTTTCGGAGCGCCTGAAGGCCGCCGAGAAGGAAATCGAGGTCCTGCGCAAGGCGCAACTGACCGCACGCGCCTCTGAATTCATCGACTCGGCTACCGATGTCAATGGCATCAAGACCATTACGCTCCAGCTTCCCGATGGCACCTCGGGCGGAGACCTGCGCACCGTGGCCACCGATATCCGCAACCGCATGAAGGATACGGCAGCGGTCATCGTGCTCGGTGCGGTGGATAAGGGCAAGTTCCCGTTCATTGCGGCCGCTACGGCCAAGGCGGTGGACGAGGGCGTGAAAGCTGGGGACATCGTCAAGCGCCTCGGCGAATACGTCAACGGTCGCGGCGGCGGCAAGCCAGACATGGCGCAGGGCTCAGGCACTGCGCCGGAAGGTGCGCAGCGCGGCTTCGAAGCCGTCAAGGATCTTTTGCAGTCGCGCTAAGGAATCATTGTGGCAAAAGTTGAACCAGATTCCCCCGGAGTAGGTGACCCAGGCGAAGGCCGGCGGTTAGCACTCGACGTGGGCACAGTGCGAATTGGCGTCGCGGTATCCAACCGCGAGGCCACCCTCGCTACCCCTGTGGAAACCGTTCCCAGGAAGACCGGTTTCAAAGACCGCGATCAAGAAGACATTGATCGAATTCTGGAGCTTATTGAGGCATATTCCGCGGTAGAAGTCATTGTTGGTTTGCCGCGTGATTTACAAGGAAATGGGTCAAAAAGTGTAAAACACGCGAAAGAAATTGCGTTTCGGATTCGACGCCGCTTGAATCAAGATGAAAATATAGATAAAGTTCCACCACCAGTACGCTTGGCTGATGAACGTTTGACGACGGTAGCGGCAACCACCGCGCTGCGCGCGTCCGGCGTGTCCGAAAAGAAGGGCAGAAAAATCATTGACCAAGCTGCAGCGGTGGAAATACTACAGTCCTGGCTGGATGGGCGTGCTAACGCGCTCCGCTCGGATGATGCAGTAGCCCAGCCTTCAAACTCAGGAGACTAAACACGTGAGCCGTAACCAACAACGCCTCGGGCGATCGATGGATGATAAGTACGTCAAGCGGCGCCAGCGCGGCATCGCCGTGGTGGTCGCATCCGTCATCGTCATTTTAGGAGCTCTGATTTACATCGGAGTACGCATCGGCACTTCTTCGGCCGACTACGAAGGGGCCGGTAACGGCACCACGCAATTGGTGGAGGTCCCCGAAGGGTCGTCTATGTCCGAGCTGGGCCCCACGCTCGTGGATAAGAATGTGGTCAAGACCCAAGAGGCATTCGACTCCGCGGCGTCGATGAACCACAGCGCCAGCCAGATTCAGCCTGGCTTCTACCGCCTGCAGGAAGAAATGAGCGCGGCGAATGCGGTAGAGGCATTGCTCGATGAAAACAACCGTGTGGACATGCTTGAGGTCCAAGGCGGTGCCACACTGGAGGACGTAAAGGTCGTCGGCGGTGACGTGCGCTTCGGTATCTACTCTTTGATCTCCCAGGTCAGCTGCGATGACGGCAATTGCCTGGACAAGGAAGAACTGGAAAAGGCGGCGGCAGAAACCGATCCTAAGGAGCTCGGCGCACCCGATTGGGCACTTGACGCAATTAAGAAGCGCGGCAATGACCCGAAGCGTATTGAGGGCCTGATTGCCCCTGGTCAGTACGTGCTTGACCCGAATATGAGCGCCGAGGATATCCTGAAGGACCTCATTACCCGCTCTGCCAAGCGCTATGAGGAAACCGATATCGAAAATCGTGCCAAGGCCATCGGTCTGTCGCCATACGAGCTT
The DNA here is from genome assembly GCF_040225595.1 of Corynebacterium sp. KPL2734. Classification (NCBI taxonomy): domain Bacteria; kingdom Bacillati; phylum Actinomycetota; class Actinomycetes; order Mycobacteriales; family Corynebacteriaceae; genus Corynebacterium; species Corynebacterium sp. KPL2734. The sequence goes on from NZ_JBEHFO010000002.1 coordinate 43,729, forward strand.
TTGACCTCTGCGTCCTTGGTTGAGCGTGAGGCGCCTGCCGGCGAATTCGACAAGGTCGCTCGCGTCATCCTGAACCGCCTTGACGAGCCCATGCGCCTAGAGTTCGACTCCACTGTGAACTACGGGCTGGAAGACGTTGAGCTTGCCACGACCGATGAGGCTCGTGCGGAAAAGACGCCGTGGAATACCTACGCCAAGGAAGGCCTGCCGGATACGCCGATTTCCTCGCCGTCTGATGAGGCAATCCGCGCCATGGAAGAACCGGCCGATGGTAGCTGGAAGTTCTTCGTCACCGTGGATAAGGACGGCACCACCGTGTTCTCTGATACCTACGATGAGCACCTAGACCGCGTGGACGATGCCATCCGCTCCGGCGTCCTCGACTCGCAGCGCGAGGGCGAAGGAGCAGGTGCCGGCAACGGCGATGCCGCCTCGGAGCAACCGGCTGAATAGGCCGTAGGCCGCAGTCAGAAAGGTAGAGATGACCCCATGCCGCGCGCCGCAGTACTCGGTAGTCCCATCGCTCACTCTTTATCGCCTATCCTGCACAACGCAGGGTATGGCGCAGTCGGGCTCAAGGACTGGTCCTATACCCGCTTTGAGGTTACGGCCGATACCCTCGCCCCATTTTTGGAAGATTGTGGTCCCGAGTACCGCGGCTTTTCCGTGACCATGCCCGGTAAGTTCGCCGCGCTCGAGGTTGCGGAAGAACAAAGCGAGCGTGCACAGCTCATCGGTTCTGCCAATACCTTGGTTCGCACCCAGCACGGCTGGCGCGCGGACAACACAGATACTGAGGGCGTGCGCGGCGCCCTGCAAGAACTCATTGGGCTTCGGCCCGTGTCTCAGGCCCTTATCATCGGTGCGGGTGGAACCTCCCGTCCGGCGCTGTGGTCTTTAGCAGAACGCGGAATCGATCAGGTCACCATCTTGAACCGCTCGAACCGCCAAGCAGAACTCCAGCCCTTGGCGGACCGGCTGGGACTGAATCTGCAGTACGCTACTTTTGACGATGATCTCGAGGATCTTTCCCGGTCAGCGGATTTGATTATTTCCACCGTGCCTTCGGCCGCCTTAGAGGACTATCGCTTCCGGCTTGCGCATGCGCCCGTACTCGATGTGATTTATCATCCGTGGCCCACGACGCTCGCCGCCTGCGCCGCTGCGAATGGCTATTTCACCGTGGGTGGGCACGTCATGCTGGCACATCAAGCATTTAGTCAATTCGAGCAATTCACCGGTCTTACCGCACCACGCGAAGAGATGGTTGCGGCACTGCAGGAAGAGCTTCGCCTTCGCAATCTCTAATCATTCTGGGAATACGCCCATGTGCGCCGCCGTGCCATGAAGAGTGGCAGGGCGGCGCTTAGCCTTATGTCATGGGGATTTTCGGGGGAATAGTTTATGGCCTGTGGGCGTCTGTGTTGTCCTGGTGGGATATCCGCGAGCGGCGTTTGCCGGATGTGCTGACCATCCCGGCTGGGCTTTTATCTGTCACTTTTTTCAATTGGGGCGGTTTATTGTGGCCAGTACTGTACCTCCTAGTGGCTCTGCGGGGTGCTGGCATCGGCGGGGGAGATATTAAATTGGCCTTGCCGTTGGGCATGCTCGTTGGTGCCACAGCAGGACCATTGGCCGTCCTCATGGCCTGTGGTGGCGCCGCTGTACTCACATTGCTGGCAAGCGGTATCGCGAGCGTCAAGGGCGGCGTGCCTCACGGTCCCTCGATGGTGGTATCCGCTGGGCTGGCTATGGTGGTTTATCCCCTCATTGAGGGGGAGGCGAATATATTGGGGTGCCTAGTTGCTCCTTGTGGATAGGAGCCGTGCGATAATACCCGCATGCTTCGTTGGACTACCGCTGGTGAATCCCACGGCCAGGCACTGATCTCCATGCTGGAGCACATGCCGGCCGGAGTGCCCATTACCCGTGCTGATATTTCCTATCAGCTTGCACGGCGCCGCCTAGGATATGGCCGCGGCGCGCGCATGAAGTTCGAAGCCGATGAGGTAACGCTGCTCGGCGGCGTCCGCCATGGGCTGACGATTGGTAGCCCCATTGCCATCATGATTGGCAATACTGAATGGCCGAAGTGGACTACCGTCATGTCTGCAGATCCCATCGATATGGAGGATGAGGACGTAGCGAAGGCGATGAATTCGGGCCGGGGTGCACCCTTGCAGCGCCCGCGCCCAGGCCACGCTGATTTCGCGGGCATGGTGAAATATAACCACAGCGAGGCCCGCCCCATCTTGGAGCGCTCTTCTGCCCGGGAAACCGCCGCACGTGTTGCAGCCGCAACGGTAGCGCGGAACTTCCTGCGGGAAACGTTGGGCGTTGAGGTCTTCTCCCACGTGATTTCTATCGGCGCATCGCAGCCCTATACCGGCGCTTCCCCGAGCTTTGCGGATATCGAGGATATTGATAATTCTCCGGTGCGCGCCTTTGACAAAGACGCCGAATCGGCGATGATTTCAGAGATTGAAACCGCAAAGAAGCAGGGCGATACCTTAGGCGGAATCGTAGAGGTGATCGTCGATGGCCTACCTATTGGTCTCGGCTCACATATCTCCGGCGATGACCGCTTGGATGCGCAGCTTGCCGGAGCCTTGATGGGTGTTCAGGCCATCAAGGGCGTAGAAATCGGCGATGGCTTCGAAGAGGCACGTCGACGCGGCTCCGAAGCCCACGATGAGATGGTCCGCACTGAGGATGGTGTCACAAGGCTAAGCAACCGGGCCGGGGGCTTGGAAGGCGGCATGACTAATGGACAGCAATTGCGTGTCCGTGCTGCTATGAAACCTATTTCCACGGTGCCGCGCGCCTTGCACACGATTGACATGGAAACAGGTGCGGATGCCACTGCAATTCACCAGCGTTCAGATGTCTGCGCCGTGCCGGCAGCAGGAGTGGTGGCTGAAGCCATGGTCTCACTCGTGCTAGCGCGCGCAGTTTTAGATAAATTTGGCGGGGATAGCTTGAGCGAAACCTCCCGCGCCATTGCTGCATATGAAGAATACGTATCGCAGCGTCTCGCCTTTAACCAGGAGTAAATGATGACAACGCCAACCGATGTAACGGGACAGCCACATCCTTGCGTCGTTTTGATTGGCCCGCCAGGTGCGGGAAAATCCACGATTGGCCGCCGGCTTTCGCATGCGCTGAATTGCGATCTGGTGGACTCGGATCACCTGATTGAAATGGCCGAGGGAAAACCCTGCGGCGAGGTCTTTAGTGAGAGAGGCGAACCAGCGTTTCGCGAGCTTGAGGCCGAACATGTCGCTGCAGCCCTGCAAAAGGGCGGGGTAGTAAGCCTTGGTGGGGGCGCGGTGATGACGGCCTCCACGCGTGAGCTTTTGGAGCGCCACACCGTCGTATTCCTCGATATTTCCGCAGAAGAAGGCGCGCGCCGCACGGCCGGCGATCGCAATCGTCCGGTGCTAGCAGCGGATAAACCAGTTGAACATTATCGCTCTATCGTGGAAACGCGCAGGCCCTTCTACCTGGAGGTAGCCGATTTCCGCGTGCGCACGGATACTCGCTCCCCGCAGCAGGTCGTGGGCGATATCCTGGGCTTTTTAGAAACCCTCTAGGCGGGGAGTTACACCTATCCGCGCAATCCTGCAGGCTATCGCTCCGTAGAAAGGACACCATCATGCCCACCATCGCCGTTAACGGGCCGAGCCCTTATGAGGTCCGCATAGGAGCTGGACTCAGCGAAGATATCGCACGGCGCTGCGCGGACACAGGCGCTGATAAGGCAGCAATCATCTTTCAGCCGGCCCTGCGCACCGCAGCAGAAGAGCTCGCAGCATCCGTTGAAGCACACGGCGTCATCCCAGTCTTGTGCGAGGTGCCGGATGCTGAGGCGGCCAAGCAACTTAGCGTGGTGGGAGGCGTATGGGACCGCCTTGGTGAGGCCGGCTTTAGCCGCAGCGATGTCGTCATTGGTTTAGGCGGCGGGGCAACCACGGACATGGCAGGTTTTGTCGCTGCCGGGTGGATGCGCGGAATCAAAGTGATTCAGGTCCCTACGACCCTTCTTGCCATGGTTGATGCCGCGGTGGGCGGGAAAACTGGAATTAATACGAAGGCCGGGAAGAATCTCGTCGGCGCCTTCCACGAGCCGGATTCTGTATTCGTCGATCTGGAGCGCCTAGAGACCCTCCCACAGGCGGAGATCGTGGCTGGTTCTGCTGAGATCATTAAGACTGGGTTCATTCATGATCCGGTCATTGTGCAGCACTACGTGGAAAATCCAGGTGCTTGCCTTGACCCACGCGGTGTTCTGCCCGAATTGATTGAGCGATCCATCGCGGTAAAGGCTGCGGTGGTGGGAGAAGATCTCAAGGAAGCCGGGCTGCGCGAGACCCTCAACTATGGGCATACCTTTGGCCACGCCGTGGAAAGGCAGGAAAAGTATGTGTGGCGCCATGGCAACGCGGTAGCCGTAGGGATGATGTTCATTGCCCATCTTTCCCACCACCGGGGCCTCATAGATGCAGAACTGGTGGATATGCACCGCAACATCTTGAGCAATATCGGCCTGCCCACGAGCTATCAACCGGGCAAATTCGCGGAATTATATGAGGCAATGACCCACGATAAGAAAAACCGCGATGGGAAGATACGTTTCGTGGCGCTCACCGGTATCGGCGCGACGACGCGGATAGAGGGTCCGACGCGCGAAGAACTAGAAGCGGCGTATGCCGCCATCACGGAGTAGATATGAAAATCGTTGTTCTCAATGGCCCGAACCTAAATAGGTTGGGCAAGCGCCAACCGGACGTATACGGTTCCACGACGCTAAGCGATGTTGAAAAGCTCGTGTCTGAGCGTGCGGCGAAGCACGGGGCAGACATCGAGTTTTTCCAGTCTAATTTTGAAGGCGAGCTCATCGAGAAGGTCCATGCGGCCGCCGATGCTGGTAGTGCGGTCATCATTAACCCAGGTGGTCTGACGCATACCTCCGTTGCTTTGCGCGATGCCTTGGCAGAAATCGCCGATGGCGCAGGCTTCGTCGAGGTGCATATCTCCAACGTGCACGCCCGCGAAGAATTCCGCCATCATTCTTATTTGAGCCCCATTGCCCGCGGCGTCATCGCCGGCCTGGGGGTCTTTGGGTACTGCGCCGCGGTGGATTATTTGTGCCAATAATTGCCGGCCCGAGTCGCGCCTTTTCGGGTGCAGGCGGTAAGTAGGTACTGAACCTAGCCATCGTCGCCGCGGAAATAGATATAGTGGAAGAATAAATTTTTACACTTCAATACGATTCCCGCAAAGGATGATTCTATGGCACTTGCAGATACCCGCTTCAGCGATCGCCGCCGGAAGTTAGCCGCCGAATTAGCTGGTCAGCGCATTGATGCGGTATTGGTAACCCACTTAATCCACGTCCGCTACTTGTCCGGGTTCTCCGGCTCCAACGGTGGGCTTTTGCTGCGCAAGGATCTCTCCGCTCTCATGGCTACCGATGGCCGCTATACCACCCAGATTGCCCAGGAAGTTCCGGATCTAGAAGCTGTAGAGGGCCGTGCTGTAGGCAAGGTGCTCTTGCAGCAGTTCGATGATGCTCAGTCGCCGGTTCGCGTCGGTTTTGAGGCTGACTACATGTCTGTATCGGAATTGGAAGAGCTGAAGGATTCTGCACCGGATGGGGTCACCTTGGTACCCATTTCTGGAATCATCGAAGATATCCGCATCACGAAGGATCCCGTAGAGCTGGAAAAGCTGGAGGAGATCGCGGCGCTTGCTAATCAGGCGTTGGAAGACCTCATTTCCGCCGGCGAGCTGCGGGCGGGCCGCACGGAGCGCGAAGTTGCTGCTGACCTAGAATTTCGCATGCGCATCCTGGGATCGGAGCGGGTGAGTTTCGATACCATCGTGGCCTCTGGTCCGAACTCTGCGATGCCGCACCACGGCGCGGACGATCGCGTGATTGAAGATGGAGACTTGGTCACCATCGATTTCGGCGCTCACCTGCGCGGATTTAACTCTGACTGCACCCGCACCTACGTCGTGGGCACGGCAAATGACTTTGCCAAGGAGATCTACGATGTGGTGCTGCGCGCCCAGCAGGCCGGTGTCGAGGCTGCGGTTGCGGGCACGTCGCTTTCCGATGTCGACGCCGCCTGCCGCACCATCATCGCCGACGCCGGATACGGCGACTACTTCGTGCACTCCACCGGGCACGGCGTGGGCTTGGACGTGCACGAGGCCCCCTTTGCCGCCACGACCGGTAAGGGAGAACTGGCCCCGGGAATGACACTCACCATCGAACCGGGCGTATATGTGCCAGGCAAGGGTGGCGTACGCATCGAAGATACGCTCATCATCACCAATGGAGCCCCAAAGATCATTACCGCCGCTTCCAAGGACTTTAAGGAGCTGCCGGCATAGGTAGGCTTGGTCCCGTAACTCCTCCCTCCTAAGGGCGGAGATTTTAGGGGGTACCGGTGGCTCAGCGGGTGCAGGCTATCCGGTAGGCTTATACTTTGCTTTCAACCTTTCAACCACAATATTCGGGAGTTTAACCGCAATGGCTGATACTACTGATTTCAAGAACGGACTCGTTCTCAAGATTGACAACAAGCTGATGCAGATCACCGAGTTTCAGCATGTGAAGCCGGGCAAGGGCCCAGCGTTTGTGCGCACCAAGCTCAAGGACGTTGTCTCCGGAAAGACCGTGGACAAGACCTGGAATTCGGGCGTCAAGGTAGAAACCGCTACGGTGGACCGTCGCGATATGACCTACCTGTACAACGACGGCACCAGCTATGTCGTCATGGATGAAAAGACCTTCGAACAGTTCGAGCTCTCGCCGGAGAAGTTTGGCAATGCCGCCCGTTTCCTGCTGGAAAACATGCGCGTGCAGGTCTCCTTCTACGAGGATGAGGCATTGTTCGCAGAGCTTCCTATCTCCGTCGACCTCAAGGTAGAGCACACCGAACCAGGTCTGCAGGGTGACCGTTCCTCAGGCGGCACCAAGCCCGCGACGCTGGAGACCGGTGCCGAGATCCAGGTTCCGCTGTTCATTGAAATCGGCAATGTACTAAAGATCGATACCCGCACCGGCGAGTACCTGTCCCGCGTCAATAACTAGGGCTTTATCTTGTCTGATAACACTGCTAAGCGGGATATCAATCATAAACGCCATACCGCGCGCTACCGCGCACGCCGGCGCGCAGCGGATATCCTCTATGAAGCGGAGAACCGGGACGTTGATCCCGTCGCTATTGTTGAGGATCGCGTTGCCTTGGCGCGCGAAGATCGCCACGCGGTAGCGCCGATTGCGGACTACACCAAGGTCATCGTCCAAGGTGTCGCAGAAGAGCTAGACGCTATCGATGACACGATCTCGCGGTATCTTTCCCAGAACTGGGAGCTGCACCGGATCCCTGCCGTCGACCGCGCTATCCTGCGCCTTTCGGTCTGGGAGCTGCTATTTAATCCGGATGTTCCCACCGCGACGGCCGTCGTCGAAGGCGTGGAGCTAGCCTCGCAGTATTCCCACGATCAAGCCGCACCGTATATCCACGCGGTCCTGGATGACGTCGCGCAATCTCGTTCTGAGTTAAGCCCGATGAATAACGTCGGTCAAGAGGAAGAAAGCGACGACGCGGAAGCCGAGGATTCCGAGGATTCCGAGGATTCCCAGAAGGGCTCTGAGACTTCGGCGCACGCAGAGGTGCCAGAGGAGTCAGCGACGCCAGAAGAGTCGTCCCCGAGGGCCGAAACGGACGAGGACAACTCCTAATCCAGTCCTAGTTCCTCGGCTTCCTAAGTAAAAGGTAAACAACAGCCGGGGAATTGCTCCTGCCTTCCCACCGCGGGGAGCCGCGGGAGCCAGCCCCGGTTCGCCCGCTCCACCCGCTCCACACCCTGGCGTTTGTACACTGTGTGTCATGGGTAAATTTAAGATCAAAGATGCGCTAGACCTGCGCGCCGGAAAAACCTTTCGGCTTGCAGACGTCGATCCCACGGCGACTCCAGGATTCGATGGCTCAAAGTCTGACTTAGCGGACCGCTTCGAACGCTACGACGATGAGCTCTATGATTTGCAGGAGCGCCTTTTTGCTAATGGCAGGGCGCATAGCGATGACGCACCTTCGCTCTTAGTGGTCCTGCAAGGCATGGATACCTCCGGCAAGGGCGGGGCGATTCGTCACGTCTTTTCCGTCTTTGATCCGCAGGGTACTAAGACCGTGGGGTTTGGTAAGCCCACGGAAGAGGAAATGGAACACGATTTCCTGTGGCGCATCCGCAAACACGATCCGGTTCCTGGCCAAGTCGTGGCCTTTGATCGTTCCCACTATGAAGACGTCTTGATCCAACGGGTGCACGAGTGGGTAGATGAGGAAGAGATCGACCGCCGCTTCGAGGCGATTCGCGAATATGAACAAGAGCTCGCCGGAAAGCGGGTAAAGATCCTCAAGGTCTTTTTGCACATCTCGCCGGAGTTCCAAAAGGAAAACCTCATCGAGCGGACTGAGCGTGAGGATAAGTACTGGAAGTACGACCCTTCAGATCTTGAAGAGCGCGGCTATTGGGATAAATACATGGCCGCCTATGAGGATGCCATCCGCCGGACGGATGAACTCTGGGCGCCGTGGTTTGTTATCCCCACGGATAATAAGAAGTACGCGCGCATGGCCTTGAAATATCTCATCGTCGATGCACTGCGGCACTTGAACCTGTCGTGGCCAGCGGCCGAATTCGATCCCGAGGCAGAAAAGCAGCGCATCCTCGATGCGGACTAGTGTCTATCCGCGGCGTGGAGAACCCAAGAAAGGCAAGGCACCCAAAAAATCCCCGCACCGTCGTCGCGCCGCAGCACGCGAATGTGCGAGGCGGGGACGAAACAAGTGCGGGGGAGAAGCCTTAGGTAAGGCGGCTTAGGCGTTTCCAGACGGAGCCGAGTTTTCCTCGTCGCCGTTTCCTGCCTTCGCTGCGGTTTCAGATCCGAGCTTGGCCATTTCTTCGGCAGCAGAAACCATGGCGTCTTGGCCGTTGATGACGGCGTCGACGGCCTTCTTCAAAGCGGTGGTAAGTTGCTCATCGATCATTCCGGCCGCGGCGGGAATATCGCGCTCGGTGCGGACGACGAGCATATCGTCGTGCTCAGAAATGACTGCTCGCGCGCCGAATGCTACAGAGTTGATCTGGTTGGCGGCAAGGAAGAGCCCAGCATCGGCCTTGGAAAACGAGGCATCGGTTGGCACGTCGCAGCGCACGATAACAACGGAATCCAAGACCGCAAACATGGTAGGCAGGCCATTGAGGTTGGCGGTGGCGGCATCAATTTCGCCTTCTACCTTGGTCAGCTCAATATCAAAGGTGCCCATGGCGGCAATGACGCGGTCCAGATCGACCTCGGGCAGATTGTTTTCGGTAGATGCGGTGGATGCATTAGTCATGGTTATGCTCCTCCCAGGTGACAAGCTGTGGGTAGTGCTCTTCAACGAAAGCCATGGACTGCAGCATGGAGTCCAGGGTGGACATTACAAAGGCACCGATCTGGTTGCGGGACAGGCCGTGGGAAATATTGATTTCGCGGACGCCGGAGACGGCCAGATTATTTTCGGCCGATTCAAAAAAGCGCAGGGTGGGCGCGAAGTGCTGTTGGTTCCACTTATTGAGGACCATGAGCAGTTGCGGACCCTCAGAGGCTGGGGCATTACCGCGCCAGACGGAGTCTGCCACGAGGACATCGTCACGCACCTGCAGTGCAATGGCGATATTGGAAAAGCCGGTGCGCAGGATCTTTACCGTTTCGCCTTCGCCGACGGTCTGTTCTTCTACGCGGTACTCGAGCTTTTCTGAGTCAAAAATTTCACCGATGCGCTCGAGGGTGACATCCTCAATAGGCGTATCGGGATACAGGGTTGGTTCTTCAGACACGTAAGTAGTCTCAATCCATGTACTAATCGGGGATAATGGTCAACCCTTCTTAGTTTACCTAACTTATAGTTCTCCTACTGCGACTCCCACAGGCTTTCGCCGCCGAGTTCGTGCGCTAAGGCGCCGTCGATGGTGGGGTAGCGGAAGGTATGGCCTATGTCCTCTAACACCTGTGGTTTCACGCGCTGGTCGGCCAAGGCGAGTTCTTGCGCGCCTTGCTTGCCCAGGAGCAGGGCGGGGCCGAATTGGGGGATCGGCAGGAGGGTGGGGCGGTGCAATTCGGACCCCAAGGCGGAGACGAAGTTCTTGTTGAGCACCGGGCTTGGTGATACCCCATTGACCGGGCCCTTAAGCTTCTCATCCACGATGGCGCGGATATAGGCATCGGTGAGATCGTCTAGTGCCACCCAGCTGTACCAAAAGTTGCCGTCACCAAAAGCGCCGCCAAGCCCCGTGGAAAACAGCGCGCGCAACAGTGGTAGCAGGCCGGAGTTTCCGGACATCACGATGCCGGTGCGGATATTGACCACGCGCTTTCCGGCCTCGCGGGCGGGGGTGCAGGCTTTCTCCCAGCTCGCTGCGACATCGGCAAGAAAGCCCTCGCCGCGCTCGGCGTCCTCGGATAGCAGCTCATCGCCGCGTTCGGAACCGTAAAAACCAATGGCAGAGGCGCACACCATGGCCTGCACGGAATCGGTGGCGGCGACTAGGCGGGCGAGGTTTTCGGTGGGGCCCACGCGGGAGTCGCGGATATCGGCCTTGTGGCTGTCATTAAAGCGCCCAAAGATGGGCTCGCCGGCTAGGTGTACGAGTACGTCCACACCCTCGAGGAGATCGGGCCGCGGGTGGTGCGGTCGCCACTCGCGCTGGCCGGGTTCCGCGCTGCCGCGCACGAGCTGGATCACGGTGTGGCCCAGGGTCTGTAGCTGTGCGGTCAGGGCGTTGCCCACGCTGCCGCGCGAGCCGGTCATCGCGATGGTCAAGGGCTTGTGGCCGAGCTGGCCTTCGCGCAGGCGGTTTTCAAAGGCAATATCCTGGATGAGCTGGTGCTGCCGGTAGGCGAATACCGAGGTGAGGGCCGCAGCGGGAATGCGGGTATCGACCTCGTCTGTAATCAACGTGCCGCCTGGGTGATCGGCAAAACGGTGCGTATGGCGCCACTTGGCAAATTTGCGGATGGGTGCGTTGATGCAGACATCGCTGAAGCTATACCCGGCCTGGTAGCGCGATAGATCGTGCTGGGCCGTCCACTGCAAACCGCCGGGCAGGGACAGCAGGGAGGTGCCATCGCCCAGATCGGTGGCCTGTTGCACGGGTTTCATGAACGCAAAGGGCGGGTTCAGGCGCGCCAAGGCCCCTGGCCGGGTATGCCACTGCCAGACGCGTTCGCGGGAGGCTGGGACAACGTGCTGCGCGGAGAAACTCACTGCGTGATGCACCTCTTTCGGCTAAGCCTCACCCACGGGTGGGTAAGGTGCTAGAGTAATACGTGTCTATCAGCATAGACGTCTACAAGTTCATTGACAGGCATCCTTTAATGACCGCACCGTGAGGCGGGGAAGGAGGTCACGATGAGTGGAACTGACGTGAACGCGAACGAGTTGGAGCTTTTAAGCTCCGACGATGTCTCGCGTACCGTTGCACGCATCGCGCACCAGATTATTGAAAAGACGGCGCTCGATTCCGCGGAAGCCCCGCGGGTCATTTTGCTGGGCATCCCCTCAGGCGGAGTGCCCCTAGCGCAGCGCCTCGCGCAGAAAATACACGAGTTTTCCGGGGTCCCCGTTCCATGGGGCTCGCTTGACATCACGTTGTACAGGGACGATTTGCGCAATTTCCCGCACCGCGCCCTGCAACCGACCTCCATCCCAGACGGCGGCATCGATAATGCCACGGTCATCTTGGTCGATGATGTCCTTTATTCCGGCCGTACCATCCGCGCCGCCCTCGATGCGCTGGGCGATGTCGGCCGGCCTTCGATTATCCAGTTGGCCGTATTGGTTGACCGCGGGCACCGCGAAGTCCCCATCCGCGCCGATTATGTGGGCAAGAACCTGCCCACGGCGCGGGAAGAAGATGTCTCCGTATATATCCAAGATATCGATGGCCGCGATGCCGTTGTTCTCACCCGCTCTACGTCCGCGGGCGATACCGCGCAGATAAGGGGAACGCACTCATGAAACACCTCATTGATAGCGCGGAATTATCCCGCGCAGAGATCATCGGCCTTTTGGATGAGGCCGATCGCTTCCGCGAGGCGCTCGATGGCCGCGAGGTCAAAAAACTTCCGACGCTGCGCGGGCGCACGATTTATACGCTCTTTTATGAAAACTCCACGCGCACGCGCTCGTCTTTTGAAACGGCCGGCAAGTGGATGTCCGCTGACGTTATCAACCTCTCGGCGTCGACCTCCTCTGTGAAAAAGGGCGAATCCCTGAAGGATACGGGCTTGACGCTGGCGGCCATCGGCGCCGATGCCATCATCATGCGCCACCCGTCTTCCGGCGCGCCGCAACAGCTGACCCAGTGGGTGGACCCAGATGGGCATGGCCCCGCCGTCATCAATGCCGGTGACGGTGCGCATCAGCACCCGACGCAAGCGCTGCTTGATGCCGTTACGATGCGCCAGCGCCTAGGCCTGCGCGGCGATCATGGCTTCGAGGGCCTGAAGGTAAAAATTGTGGGAGATTGCCTGCACTCGCGCGTCGTGCGCTCCAACGTGGATCTCTTGCACACCTTGGGCGCGGAGGTCACCCTCGTGGGACCTGCGACTTTGATGCCGTGGGGTGTGGACAAGTGGCCGGTGCGCGTGTCCTATGACTTTGATGCAGAGCTTGCAGATGCCGATGTCGTGATGATGCTGCGCGTGCAGCAAGAGCGCATGGACGGCGGCTTCTTCCCGTCCCACCGCGAGTACGCGCAGCTATTCGGGCTCTCGCAACAGCGCGCTGCGGCGCTGCACAAGGACGCCATCGTCATGCACCCAGGTCCCATGCTGCGCGGCATGGAGATCAACTACGCCGTGGCCGATATGGATAAAACCACGGTATTGCAGCAGGTCAACAACGGTGTCCACATGCGTATGGCAGTGCTTTTTACGCTGCTGACCAATGGCGATAACGCCGGGATTTAATTCGGGCAGATCATAGCCACGTAAAAGGGAGAGAAAATGACTACGTACCCAGCTACCGGCCGGCTGTCCGCCCCGGCCGAGAACCCACTACTGATTAAAAATATTCGCCTGTACGGGGAAGGCGAGCCCACCAATGTCCTTATTCGCGGTGGGGTTATTGATTCCATCGGGCCCGAGGTGCAGGCAGAGGGTGCTGCCGAAACCATTGAGGGCGACGGCAACGTGCTGCTGCCTGGCCTGGTTGATATGCACGTGCACCTGCGCGAGCCAGGCCGCGAGGACACCGAGACCATCGAGTCCGGTTCCAAAGCCGCGGCCAAGGGCGGGTTTACCGCGGTCTTTACCATGGCCAATACCACGCCGGTCACGGACCAGCCGATCATCGCCGAATCCGTGTGGGCAAAGTCCCAGGCACTGGGGCTTTGCGATGTCCACCCGGTCGGCTCCATCACCAAGGGCCTAGAAGGCAAGTCCTTGACCGAGTTCGGCATGATGGCGCGCAGCGATGCCAAGGTGCGCATGTTCTCTGATGACGGCAAATGCGTGCAAAACCCGCAGCTGATGCGCCGCGCGCTGGAATACGCCAAGGGCATGGACGTGCTGCTGGCCCAGCACGCCGAAGATGACCGCATGACCGGCGGGTCTTCTGCCCACGAGGGCGAAAACGCCGCCCGGTTGGGCCTGCGCGGCTGGCCGCGCGTGGCGGAGGAATCCATCGTTGCCCGCGATGCCCTGCTGGCGCGCGATTACGGCAACCGCGTGCACATCTGCCACGCCTCCACACAGGGCACAGTGGAACTGTTGCAGTGGGCAAAGGAACACGATATTCCGCTGACCGCAGAGGTCACCCCGCACCACCTGCTGATGACCGATGACAAACTGCGCACCTATGACGGCCTCTTCCGCGTGAACCCGCCGCTGCGCGAACAGCGCGATACAGAGGCGCTGCGCCAGGCGCTTCTTGATGGCACCATTGACTGCGTCGCCACCGACCACGCACCGCACGGCTCCGAAGACAAGTGCGTGGAATTCGAAAACGCGCGTCCCGGCATGCTGGGGCTGGAGTCCTCGCTGGCGGTCATCGCCAAGCTCTTTGTGGAAACCGGCCTGGCGGACTGGCGCTTTATCGCCCGCGTCATGTCCGAGCGCCCCGCCGAAATCACGCGCCTGCCAGGCCACGGTCGCCCCTTGGAAGTGGGGGAGCCAGCCAACTTAACCATCGTTGACCCACAACACCACTGGGTATCCGATTCCGCGCAGCTCGCATCCAAGTCCCAGAACAACCCCTATGCGGGCGAGGAATTTGGTGCGCGAGTTACCCACACCATCTTGCGCGGCTCGGTAACGTTCGATCTGAACGCCGCTACTCAGGACTAACCTTGCACACAGCACCCAATCAAGGCACAGAAAGGCCACGACGTGACTGACAAAACCCCAGCAATCCTCGTCCTTGCGGATGGGCGTACCTTCCGTGGCTACGGCTTCGGCGCTACCGGCACCACCCTCGGCGAGGCCGTATTTACCACCGCGATGACCGGCTACCAAGAAACGATGACGGATCCGTCCTACCACCGCCAGATCGTTGTCTCCGCCGCCCCGCACATTGGCAATACCGGCTGGAACGATGAGGACAACGAGTCCCACGGCAATAATATTTGGGTCGCAGGCCTGGTTATCCGCGATCTGTCCCGCCGCGTATCCAGCTGGCGCGCCGAGCGCAGCTTGAGCGAGGAAATGCAGGCGCAAGGTGTCATCGGCATCCGCGGCATCGATACCCGCACCCTGGTGCGCCACCTGCGCAACTACGGTTCTATCTCCGCGGGCCTCTTCTCTGGTGAGGCTGCCACCCGGCCCGTCGAGGAACTACTCGCGGAGGTAAAGAGTCAATCCTCCATGGAGGGCGCGGACCTTGCCGCCGAGGTATCTACCGACAAGCCCTACGTTGTTGAGGCCAAGGGGGAGAAGAAATACACCATCGTCGCCTTTGACATGGGCGTGAAATCCGCCACGCCGCGCTACCTTTCCCAGCGCGGAATCGAGACCATCGTGGTGCCGTCTACCACCACCTTTGCAGAAGTTCAGTCCTATAACCCGGATGGCGTCTTTGTCTCCAACGGCCCGGGTGACCCGGCCACCGCCGACGACACTGTTGCCACCATTAAGAAGGTACTTGAGGCGAAAATCCCGTTCTTCGGCATCTGCTTTGGCAACCAGCTGCTCGGGCGCGCGCTTGGCCTATCCACCTACAAGATGAAGTTCGGCCACCGCGGTATCAACGTCCCAGTACGCAACATGCTCACCGGCAAAATCGATATCACCTCCCAAAACCACGGCTTCGCGCTGCAAGCCCCAGATAACTACGACTTGGCCGATGAAGATGCCGAATTCGCCTCGGACTTCGGCCCGGCCCACATCACGCACATCTGCTTGAACGATGACACGGTCGAGGGCGTCGCCTTGCGCAATGGCATGGCCTTTTCGGTGCAGTACCACCCGGAATCCGCCGCCGGCCCGCACGATGCCAACCCGCTCTTTGATCAATTCTTAGAGCTCATGGCCAACCACACCCCGAATAAGTAGTCACCCAGGAAAAGGAAGAAATATTATGCCAAAGCGCACTGACATTAATCACGTCCTGGTCATCGGCTCCGGGCCCATCGTCATCGGCCAGGCCTGCGAGTTCGACTACTCCGGAACCCAGGCCTGCCGCGTCCTGAAGGACGAAGGCCTGCGCGTGACCCTGGTGAACTCGAACCCCGCGACCATCATGACGGATCCGGAATTCGCCGACCACACCTACGTCGAGCCCATCGAGCCGGAGTACATCGAAAAGATCCTGGTCAAGGAGGCAGAGGAAGGCCACCCCATCGACGCCGTCCTGGCCACCTTGGGCGGGCAAACCGCGCTCAACGCTGCGGTGCAGCTAGACCGCCAGGGAATTTTGGATAAGTACGATATCGAGCTCATCGGCGCCGATATCGATGCCATCGAGCGCGGCGAGGACCGCCAAAAGTTTAAGGACATCGTGGCCTCTGTAGGCGGAGAATCCGCTCGCTCGGCGGTGTGCCACAACATGGACGAGGTCCACGAGACCGTCGACAAGCTCGGCCTGCCCGTCGTGGTGCGCCCGTCCTTCACCATGGGTGGACTGGGTTCCGGCCTAGCCTTCAATAACGAGGACCTTGAGCGCATCGCCGGCGGCGGGCTTGCGGCCTCGCCCGAGGCTAATGTGCTCATCGAGGAATCCATCCTCGGCTGGAAAGAATACGAGCTCGAGCTCATGCGCGATGGCGACGACAACGTGGTCGTCGTGGCCTCTATCGAAAACGTCGATGCCTTGGGCGTGCACACCGGTGACTCCGTTACCGTGGCTCCGGCGCTGACGCTGACGGACCGCGAGTACCAGAAGATGCGCGATTTGGGCATCGACATCATCCGCGAGGTTGGCGTCGATACCGGCGGCTGCAATATCCAGTTCGCCTTGAACCCAGATGATGGCCGCATCATCGTCATCGAGATGAACCCGCGCGTATCCCGCTCCTCGGCGCTGGCCTCCAAGGCAACGGGTTTCCCCATTGCCAAGCTGGCCGCGAAGTTGGCCATCGGCTACACCTTGGACGAGGTGCAAAATGACATCACCGGCGAAACCCAAGCGGCCTTCGAGCCGACTTTGGACTATGTCATCGTCAAGGCGCCCCGCTTTGCCTTTGAGAAGTTCCCCGGCTCCGATGACACCTTGACCACCACGATGAAATCTGTGGGCGAAGCCATGGGCATCGGCCGCAACTATATCTCTGGCCTGAATAAGGTCATGCGTTCGCTGGAAAACAAGCCCAATGGTTTCTGGACCAAGCCCGATGAGTATTTCGCGGGCGAGCGCGCCACCGACGTGCAGGCGGTGCTCAAGGACCTCGAGCGCCCCACTGAGGGCCGCATGTACGATATCGAGCTGGCCCTGCGCCTCGGCGCCACGGTGGATGAGGTCCACGAAGCCTCCGGCGTGGATCCATGGTTCATTGCGGAGCTCGAGGGCCTGGTGGAATTCCGCCAGGAGCTTGTCGATGCCCCCGTGCTCACCGAGCAACTCCTGCGCGAGGCCAAGGTCTTTGGGCTTTCCGATGCCCAAATTGCCGCCCTGCGCCCCGAGTTCAACGGCGAGGATGGCGTGCGCAGCCTGCGCTGGCGCATGGGCATCCGCCCCGTCTTCAAGACCGTCGATACGTGTGCCGGCGAGTTTGAGGCGCAAACGCCGTACCACTACAGCTCCTATGAGCTGGACCCCGATGCCGAAACCGAGGTGCACCCAGCGCCGGAAGGCTCGAAGGGCAAGGTCATCATCTTGGGCTCTGGCCCGAACCGCATTGGCCAGGGCATCGAATTCGACTACTCCTGCGTGCACGCGGCGCTCGAGCTTTCTCGCAAGGGCTATGAGACCGTGATGGTCAACTGCAACCCGGAGACGGTATCGACGGACTATGACACCGCTGACCGCCTGTACTTCGAGCCGCTGACCTTTGAAGATGTCATGGAGGTCTACCACGCAGAGGCGGCCTCCGGCGAGGTCGCCGGCGTGCTGGTGCAGCTGGGCGGCCAGACCCCGCTGGGCTTGGCAGAGCGCCTCGATGCCGCCGGCGTGCCGGTGGTGGGCACCAGCCCTGCTGCCATCGACTCCGCCGAGGACCGCGGCGAATTCGGCAAGGTTCTGGAAGCCGGTGGGCTTGCCGCACCGCAATTCGGCACCGCCACCTCCTTCGAGGAGGCCCGGAAGGTAGCCGCCTCCATCGGTTATCCAGTCCTGGTTCGTCCTTCCTACGTGTTGGGCGGCAGCGGCATGGAAATTGTTTACGATGAGCGGTCTCTGGAGAACTATATTGAGCGCGCCACCGAGCTTTCCCCAGACCACCCGGTCCTGGTGGACCGCTTCTTGGACTCGGCCATCGAGATTGACGTTGATGCCCTGTGCGATGGCAACGAGGTCTATCTCGGCGGCGTGATGGAGCACATCGAGGAGGCTGGCGTTCACTCCGGTGACTCCTCCTGCGCTCTGCCGCCGATGACGCTGGGCCCAGAGGACATCGAGAATGTGCGCGAGTCCACGCGCCGTTTGGCCGAGGGAATCGGCGTCAAGGGCCTGATGAACGTCCAGTTCGCCTTGAAGGACGACATCCTTTATGTCATCGAGGCCAACCCACGCGCCTCGCGCACCGTTCCGTTCGTCTCAAAGGCGACCGGCGTGCCGCTAGCAAAGGCCGCCGCCCGCATCATGATGGGATCCACCATCGCGGAACTGCGAGAAGAAGGACTTATTCCATCGTCCTACGATGGCGGTTCCTTGCCACTTGATCACCCGATTGCGGTCAAGGAAGCGGTCTTGCCCTTCAACCGTTTCCGACGCCCAGATGGCAGCCTGCTCGATTCCTTGCTATCCCCCGAGATGAAGTCCACCGGTGAGGTCATGGGCTTGGCCACCAACTTCGGTGCGGCCTTTGCTAAGGCGGAAATCTCCGCGTTTGCTCGTCCGCCGATTGAAGGCACGGTCTTCGTCTCCGTCGCCAACCGGGATAAGCGCACGCTGATTTTCCCCATCCAGCGCTTGGCCACGATGGGCTACAACATCATCGCTACTGCGGGTACCGCGCAGATGCTGCGCCGCAATGGCATCGAGTGTGAGGTCGCCGTCAAGGTCTCTGAGGCCAAGGACGGCGAAGAGTCCATCGTGGACAAGATCCTCAACGGCGAGGTGGATTGGATCCTCAATACGCCAGCAGGCTCCGCCGGTTCCCGTCACGACGGCTACGATATCCGCGCCGCAGCGGTGCACATGGGGCTGCCACTGGTCACGGTGGTTCAAGGCGTGACGGCGGCGGTGCAGGGCATCGAAGCGCTGCGCCAGGGTGATTTGCAGGTCCGCGCACTTCAGGAGCTTGAGCATGGACCACGCAACTAAATCCTTTGGCCAGCGCCTGGTAGACGCCGGCCGCGAACGAGGTCGCCTGTGTGTAGGCATCGATCCTCACCCGTACCTCTTAGAGCAATGGGGGCTGGATAATTCGGCAGAAGGCCTGCGCACCTTCAGTATGCGCTGCGTCGAGGCCTTCGCGGATTCCGCAGCCTTGGTAAAACCACAGGTGGCTTTCTTCGAGCGCTTCGGCGCCGCAGGCTTTGCGGTCTTGGAAGAAACGCTGTCCGGTTTGCGCGAGGCAGGATGCCTGACGGTGGCGGATGCCAAGCGCGGCGATATCGGCTCCACCATGGAAGGCTATGGCGATGCTTGGCTAGGGGAGACCTCGCCCCTACGCGCTGACTCGGTGACACTTTCGCCTTACCTCGGCGTTGGGGCGCTGGGCGCGGCTATTGCCACGGCGCAAGAAAACAACCGCGGTGTATTCGTCCTCGCGGCTACCTCTAATCCGGAGGCCCGCGCCATTCAGGCAGTGCCTGCAGGCACTGCGGACTCGATTGCCCAAGCGGTCGTCGACGAGTGCGCCGCCTTCAATGCCTCGGAGAAAGAGGCCGGTGTTGCTGGAAGCGTGGGCATTGTGGTGGGTGCGACCGTGGATAATCCGCCCCGATTGGACTCGCTTAATGGCCCGGTGTTGCTTCCCGGCGTCGGTGCCCAGGGGGCGGGTCCCGCGCAGGTGCACGCCATTGTGTCTGAGTGCCCGCAGCTGGGCTTTGCGAATGTCTCGCGCGCCGTCCTACAGCGCGGTCCTCAGGTCGATGACCTGCGCAAAGCGGTGATCGATACCGCAGACCAATTCCGGGATTAGAACACGCGGCGGGGTCGATTAACGGCCGCGCCGTTTACCTGGTATTTTAGTCTAAGCATGTGTGTTGACGTGCTAAAACGAGTGGCCCATCTGGGTCGCCTATCGTCATCGTGTCACTAGCGGTGCTAGGATAATCAGAAGTCGGTGTGCTCGAAGGTTCAGGGTAACTTTCCGCGGTATTTCTATCGCGTTTGGCAACCGGAATCTGGTACCCAGTGCCAGAAGTAATAGAACCAATCTAATGAATCGGAGGAAACTCGTGGCCCTTCCAAAGTTGACTGATGAGCAGCGTAAGGAAGCTCTCGCAAAGGCCGCTGAGGCCCGCAAGGCTCGCGCTGAGCTCAAGGCTGCGCTTAAGCGCGGCGAGACCGACCTGAAGGACGTGCTGGAAAAGGCTGAGACCGATGAGATCATCGGCAAGACCAAGGTTTCTGCACTCCTCGAGGCTCTGCCTAAGGTTGGCAAGGTCAAGGCCAAGGAAATCATGGAAGATCTGGAGATTGCACAGACCCGCCGCCTGCGCGGTCTGGGTGAGCGCCAGCGTCGTGCTCTTCTTGAGCGCTTCGGTTACGGCGACGAATAATCACGTCCATGGCTGACGCAACTGCTCGCGGTCGCCTCGTCGTGTTGGCGGGTCCCTCCGCAGTGGGTAAATCCACCGTAGTGTCGCGTCTACGGCATGACGTCGAGGGGCTGTATTTCAGCGTGTCTATGACTACGCGCCAGCCCCGCCCCGGGGAAAAAGACGGCGTGGATTATTTCTTCGTCACCCCTGAGGCTTTTCAAGAACGCATTGATGCCGGTGAGATGCTCGAGTGGGCAGATATTCACGGCGGATTGCAGCGTTCTGGAACACCTGCCCGTCCCGTAGAAGAGGCTTTGGAGGCAGGGCGCCCGGTTCTCGTCGAGGTTGACCTGGCCGGTGCGCGTAGCGTCCGGAAGGCCCTTCCGGAGGCGGACTTGGTCTTCTTGGCCCCTCCTTCCTGGGAGGTGTTGGTAGAGCGCCTGACCGGTCGCGGTACCGAACCACAAGACGTCATCGATCGTAGGTTGCACACTGCATATGAGGAACTAGCTGCACAGGATGAGTTTGATCACGTTGTGGTCAATGAAAACCTAGATGAGGCAGTGGCCGCCATTAGTGATATCCTGCGAGGATAGATTCTTCTTTTGACCATCTTCAACCAATGTAAAGGTGCATGTGACTAACGTGACCACCCCTTCTAACACTGAATCCGCAAAGTCGGAACCGGTATTTGATGATCCGATTGGTATTACTGACCCGCCAATCGATGAGCTGTTGGACAAGGTTTCTTCCAAGTACGCCTTGGTAATTTTCGCTGCCAAGCGTGCACGCCAGATCAATAGCTACTACCAAGAGCAAGATGAAGGCGTCTTTGAGTTCGTGGGCCCGCTGGTTAACCCAGAACCCGGCGAGAAGCCACTGTCCATCGCGCTGCGCGAAATCGACGCAGGTCTGTTGGACCACGAGGAAGGCAAGTAAGTAACGCGCGCTTTCGCGTGCGCACCTTGTGCCTCATTTCAGCCCCGTCCGGCTAACCCCCCAATGGTTTCACTTTTGTGGAACTAACGTGGTGGCCGGGCGGGGCTCTTGTCATGCCTGCACGGTACGATTGTGCGGTGTGACTGTTTCAAATTCTCCTCGCAATATCGTGCTGGGCGTTGCCGGTGGCATCGCCGCGTATAAAGCCTGCCACCTAGTGCGCAATTTTAAAGAACACGGCGATAATGTCCGCGTCGTTCCTACAGAAAGCGCCTTGAACTTCGTCGGCGCCGCAACATTCGAGGCATTATCCGGAAACCCCGTCTCAACCAGTGTTTTTGAAGCCGTAGAGGACGTTCGACACGTAGCTGTGGGGCAGGAGGCCGATGCCGTGGTCATCGCCCCTGCTACGGCGGACCTCATTGCCCGCCTGGCTGCGGGACGCGCCGATGATCTCTTGACCGCGACCGTGCTGGTAGCAACGTGCCCCATCATCGTGGCGCCCGCCATGCACACCGAAATGTGGAATAACCCAGCGACACAAGACAACGTGAAGACCCTGCGCCGGCGCGGAATTACCGTCATGGAACCGGCGCACGGTCGTCTTACGGGTAAGGATACGGGCGCAGGAAGGCTACCGGATCCAGAACAGATTGCGGCCATCGCACGCACCGAGCTGGCTGGCTTTCACATCGACCACAGCTGGTCGGGGCTGAAGGTTGTTATCTCCGCCGGTGGCACGCAAGAGGAATTAGACCCAGTTCGCTATATAGGAAACCGTTCCTCCGGCCGGCAAGGGTTTGCGCTGGCAGAAGTGGCCGCGCACAAGGGCGCAGATGTCACGATTGTGGCGGGCAATACCGCGGAGTTGCCGTTACCGAGCGGGGCTACAATCCGGGACATCGTGTCCGCGCAAGACCTAGAAACCGCGATGCGCGAGGAATCCCGCGATGCCGATATCGTCATCATGGCCGCGGCGGTCGCGGACTACCGGCCCGCCAATGTGGCAGAGTCCAAGATGAAAAAGGGCAAAGCGGATGATGCGCTTGCCGCGCTGGAGATGGTGGAAAATCCAGATATTTTGAAGTCTCTCGTGGCCGCGCGCGAAGAGGGCGAGGTGCCGGAAAACTGCGTCATCGTTGGCTTTGCGGCGGAGACGGGAGATGCTGATTCTTCGGCACTGGAGTATGCCCAAGAAAAGTTTGCGCGCAAGGGTTGTGACGTACTGATGGCCAATGAGGTCGGCCGCGGCGTGACCTTTGGCCAGGAAAGTAGCGAGGGGTGGATCCTGCGGCGGAATGTGGAACCGCAGCGCGTAGAGCATGGATCTAAGCAGGTCGTCGCGGCGCAGATTCTCGGCGTCGTGAATGAAATGATTGAACCGGGAAATTAAATATTGCGTTTATAGACCGCTTGGTCTAGGGTGGCCATATGATTGGTAGGGGCAGAATGCCTCGGTATCGAATACGTAATAATCAAAGGAAGTTTTTGTGACTGATAACGCTGCAGTGGAAGCTCGTCTTTTTACAAGCGAGTCCGTTACTGAGGGGCACCCAGACAAGATTTGTGACGCCATCTCGGATGCCATCTTGGATGCGCTTTTAGATAAGGATCCGGAGTCCCGCGTCGCCGTGGAAACCCTGGTCACCACCGGCCAAGTACACGTCGTGGGCGAAGTTCGCACCAATGCCTACGTGGAAATCCCGGCTCTCGTGCGCGAGACCCTGAAGTCCATCGGCTTTACCTCTTCCGATGTGGGCTTCGATGGCAATACCTGTGGCGTTAATATCGCCATCGGCGAGCAGTCGCAGGAAATCGGTGCTGGCGTGGATACCTCCACCGAGGCACGCGATCAGGGCGCGGATTATGACGAAGAAAATGACACCGCCGGCGCCGGCGACCAGGGCCTGA
This sequence comes from Corynebacterium sp. KPL2734, assembly GCF_040225595.1. Taxonomy (NCBI): domain Bacteria; kingdom Bacillati; phylum Actinomycetota; class Actinomycetes; order Mycobacteriales; family Corynebacteriaceae; genus Corynebacterium; species Corynebacterium sp. KPL2734. The sequence continues at coordinate 66,947 of NZ_JBEHFO010000002.1, forward strand.
TGTTTGGTTATGCTTCGAATGAAACCGCGGAGTACATGCCATTGCCCATCGCCTTGGCGCACCGCCTGTCCCGCCGCCTGACCCAGGTGCGCAAAGAGGGTATTGTGGACCACCTGCGCCCGGATGGCAAGACCCAGGTGACCTTCGCATATACCGAGAACAATGAGCCGTCTCACCTGGATACGGTCGTTATTTCTACCCAGCACGATCCTGAGGTAGATAGTCAGTGGCTAGAAACCCACCTGCGCAGCGAGGTGTTGGAATGGGTTATCAAGGACGCAGGCCTTGATAAGTACTACACCGAGGACACCAACCTCTTGGTCAACCCTTCCGGCTCCTTCATTTTGGGTGGCCCGATGGGTGATGCAGGCCTTACCGGGCGCAAGATCATCGTGGATACCTACGGTGGCATGGCCCGCCACGGCGGCGGTGCTTTCTCCGGCAAGGACCCCAGCAAGGTGGACCGCTCTGCGGCCTACGCCATGCGTTGGGTGGCTAAGAATATCGTCGCCGCAGGCCTGGCAGACCGCGCAGAGGTGCAGGTGGCCTATGCCATCGGTCGCGCCAAGCCGGTCGGCCTATACGTCGAGACCTTCGGCACCGCGAAGCAGAACCTGACCGATGAGCACATCCAGGCTGCCGTTAATAAGGTCTTCGACCTTCGCCCAGCCGCCATCATCCGCGAATTGGATCTGCTGCGTCCTATTTACGGCCAGACCGCCGCCTACGGTCACTTCGGTCGCACCGACGTTGACCTGCCTTGGGAGCAGTTGGACCGCGTGGAGGAATTGCGCGCTGCCGCTGGTCTGTAGAATGTGGGCTTATGCCTAAGAAAACACCCGCCGCCCGGAAACCGGTCGCGCGGGTGTTGCCTCTTTTAGGGGTTGCCCACCTCGATCGGGGATTTGATTACCTGGTAGATGAGGCCGAATCTGACAGCGCCCAAGCCGGGGTGAAGGTACGCATTCGGTTCAATGGGCGCCTGGTGGATGCGATCATCGTCGAGCGCAAGCATGATTCCGACTTCGGTGGGCAGCTGCGCTTTATTGAGCGAGTCATCTCGCCATTTCAGGTCTACCCACCGCAGCTGTCCCAGCTGGTAGAAGCCCTTGCGGATCGCTATGGCGGAATCTGCTCCGATATCATTCGCTCTGCCATTCCACCGCGGCATGCAAAGGCGGAAGAAGCGGATTTGGATACCCCGTGGGAAGACCTCGGCGCAGCCAGCGAGCCCGATTTATCAGGGTGGTCTGCCTATCAGCATGGTGAAACATTTGTTGATTCCATCTTGAGCGGGAAATTAGCCCGCGCCGCATGGCAAATCGCTCCCGGCGATGAATGGGAAGATGCACTCGCGGCCTTAGCTGCCAAGGTCGCCTTGGGCGGGGGAGGTGTCCTTATCGTCGTCCCAGACCAAAAGGTAATCGACTCCTTGGAAAACGCCCTGCGCGCTGTCGTCGGGCCGAAACAAATCACGGTGCTTACCAATAGTATGGGCCCGCAGGCGCGTTATCGCCGGTACCTTTCGGCCTTGGTGGGCCAGGCGCGAATAGTCATTGGTACGCGCTCGGCGGCTTTTACTCCCGTGGAGAACCTGCAGCTGGCCGTTATTTTTGATGACGGCAACGATAACTTGGTAGACAATATCAAGCCCTACGTCCACGCCCGAGAAGTGCTAACTACCCGCTCTGCATTCGAAAATTGCAGCTTCATTGCGGCCAACCATTCGCGCACGGCAGAAACTCAATTATTGGTGGACTCTGGGTGGGCACACGACCTCGTGCCGAGTAGCTCAACCATAGAGGCACGCCGGCCCGATATTTTGGCCATTGGTGCCTACGGGCTGTCCATTTCCCGGGATTTGGAGGGCGGTACCACCTCTGTACAAGCGCCGGCCTTTCAGGCAGCGCAGCAGGCCCTCGACCGCGGTGAACCGGTGCTTGTGCAGGTCCCGCGCAAGGGGTATGCGCCTATTTTGGCTTGTGGAAAGTGCCATTCTCCTGCGCGGTGCCGCCACTGCAACGGGCCATTGGGGTTGCCTCCGAGCTCCGAGCGCTCAAGCGAGGAGGCGGTCATGCCTACCTGCCGTTGGTGCGGGCGCATTGCCACCAATCACCGCTGTACTGAGTGCGGTTCGCCGCGGCTGCGCGCCATCGTTTTAGGCTCTGAACGCACCGCGGAGGAATTGGGGCGGGCCTTTCCCAATACATCCGTTGTGGTCTCCGGCGGCAATAAGGTTGTGGGCTCAATTGAGAATGCCCCTGCATTAGTGATTGCTACCCCGGGCGCTGAGCCGCGGGTGAAAGGCGGCGCCTATGGCGCTGCCCTCTTATTGGATGCAGGCACCTTATTGAATTGGCAGGATTTGCGCGCCACCGAGGACTGCCTGGCCAAATGGGCGCAGGCAGCTACCATGGTCAGGCCGCATTTCAAGGGCGGGCGCGTCATCATCGCCGCGGATCCGGAACTTCCCGTCGTGCGCCACTTCATGAGCTGGGACATGGTCGCGGCCGCTGCAGAAGAATTGCGTGCCCGGCGCGAGGTGCGCTTTCCACCAGCCGTGCACTTCGCCGCCATTGACGGGGCGGACGCCGCTTTGGATTCCTTCGAGCAATTGGTGGACCTGCCAGAGCACGCCGAGGTCTTAGGCCCGGTTCCGCTCCCGCCAGGGGACAGCCTTCCCGGGGAATACGATGCGGACCGCTTTGGCCCACCACAACGCTTGGTGGTTCGCGCCCCGCTGGGGCCGCGATCGCAGCTTGGGCGCGCATTGCGCAAGGCTAATGCGGCGCGCAGCGCCCGGAAGGATGAATTGCCACTACGCATCATGGTCGATCCCATTCACGTGGGTTAGAAGTGCGCATAAACTTAGGCGAATAGGCAGTACATGAGAAAGGGAAGATTCAGTGGCGGAATTAGACATCAGGCTCTACGGGGATCCCGTACTAAGTACGCGGGCAGAAGAGATTACTACCTTTGACTCTGGTCTTCGCACGCTGGCACAAAACATGCTGGAGACCATGGATGCCGCCGGTGGGGTAGGGCTGGCGGCGAATCAAGTGGGCATACTCAAGCGCATCTTTGTCTATGACTGCTCGTATACGCAGACCGGGTTGCGCGGGGCTCTGATTAACCCCGTGTGGACGCCTTTGGGAGAAGACATGCAGGCTGGCCTGGAAGGCTGCCTATCCATTCCTGGGATTCGCGCCGATACGCCGCGGCACAATCGGGTATTTGTCTCTGGGCGCGAAGTAGAAGGCAGGCCGGTGGGAATGGTGGCCTCCGGCCTTTTGGCGCGGTGCATTCAGCATGAAACCGATCACCTTGACGGGGTGTTATTCCTGCGCCGGCTTGGTGACGACGACCGCAAGGCCGCCATGCGTACCATCCGCGAAGCCGATTGGTTTAATACCGCGGGCTAGGCGAGCTTCGGCAACGCAGGCGGGGTCGTTGTACCCTAGAATTTTCACCCGAGACCCTGAGGAGACTCATCCAGTATGCGGATTATTTTTGCCGGCACCCCAGAGCCGGCGGTGGTGGCATTGGAGAAATTGCTTGCCTCCAGCCATGAAGTGGTAGCGGTCATCACCCGGCCCGATGCGAAGAAAGGCAGGGGCCGCAGCCTTCACCCGAGCCCGGTAAAGGCGCTGGCGCAAGAGCACGGCATCGAGGTGCTGACCCCATCCACGCTGCGGCCTGGCACGGAAGATGGCGATAACCTGCGCCAGCGCTTGGCCGAGCTGCAGCCAGAGGCCATCCCGGTGGTGGCCTATGGCAATCTCATTAGCAAGGATCTCTTGGATGTCGCGCGCCATGGTTGGGTCAACCTGCACTTTTCCCTCCTTCCCGCCTGGCGTGGCGCGGCACCGGTACAAGCGGCTATCGCGGCAGGCGATGATATTACCGGCGCATCCACCTTCCGGATCGAAGAAGGCCTGGATACGGGCCCGGTATTCGGCACGGTCACAGAAGGCATCACTGGGACGGATACCGCAGACGATCTGCTCACCCGGCTCGCGTATTCCGGGGCAGATCTCCTGGTAGCCACCATGGATGGGCTCGAGGCCGGCACGCTGGAGCCGCAGGCCCAAAAAGGAGAGGCCACCTATGCGCCGAAAATCTCTACCGCGGCAGCGCGCATCGACTGGGCGCAGCCAGCCTTTGCCATTGACCGGCATATCCGCGCCCACACCCCGGGCCCGGGCGCATGGACGCTGCTTGACGATTCCCGCCTCAAGGTCGGCCCGGTTCGCGTTACCGAGGGCATCGACAAGCACCTAGCGCCTGGCGAGGCGCTGATTAACAAGGACGCGGTGTATATCGGGACCGCGACGCAGCCGGTGCAGCTGGATAGGATTCAGCCACCGGGCAAAAAGATGATGAATGCGGCCGATTGGGCGCGTGGATTAGGAAAGAACGCAGAGGTGAGGTTCCAGTGACTGGTGGATTCCGCTCCCGCAGTAAGTCCGGCGACAAGGCGCCGGAGGCTAAACAACACGGCAAGAACGGCGCGCCCCAACGCGGTAATGCGCAGCGTGGCAGTGCGCAGCGCGGCCAAGGCCAGCGTGGGCCCTCCCAACGTGGATCCGCCCAGCGTGGTCGCGGCATGCAGGACCAGCGCAACCGTGGCAATCGCGATGACCGAGGTAACCGAGGCAATCGGAATGCGGGCGCAAAGAACACAGGCGCGGGGAAATCACTGGTGCAGGCCGCCATCGACCAGGGCGTGGATCCGGCCCGCGCCGTCGCCTTCGAAGTGGTGCGCCGGGTAAGCGAAGAAGATGCGTTTGCCAACCTCGTCTTGCCCAAGGCGCTGCGCAAGCAGAAACTCTCCGGCCGCGATGCCGCATTTGCCACGGAGATTACCTATGGCACCCTGCGCACCTTGGGTGTGCTCGATGCGGTGATCGCGCGGTGTTCTTCGCGCGAGCTTGAGTCAATCTCGCCGGTGGTCATCGATGCCCTGCGCCTGGGCACCTACCAGGTGCTGTATACGCGCGTGGAACCCCACGCGGCGGTAGATACCTCCGTCCGGCTCGTTGTGGCAGGAGGGGAAGAAAAAGCGAAGGGATTCGCCAATGGCATCTTGCGCACCATTACCCGCACACCGCCGAATGAGTGGCTCAAGCGGCTGGCCCCAGAAGGCGAGATTGCAGGCCTGGCCTTTAGGCATGCCCACCCGACGTGGATCGCGGAGTCTTTTGCCCGCGTTGTCGGCCCCGAAGAATTGCCCGCTGCCTTAGAAGCGGATTCCGAGCGCCCGAGCGTGCACCTGGTGGCGCGTCCAGGCGAAATTTCCGCCGAGGAATTGGCGCTGATTACCGGAAACGAAGAAGGTACCTATTCGCCCTACGCGGTGTATATGGATTCCGGGGATCCAGGCCAATTGGAACCGGTCCAGCAGGGAATGGCCGCGGTACAAGATGAAGGCTCACAGCTTATCGCCCGTGCGGTCTGCGAGGTGCCCGTCAGCGGTACCGACCAGGGCCGCTGGCTCGACCTGTGCGCGGGCCCGGGCGGCAAGGCGGCCCTGATGGGGGCCTTGGCGCGCATCGAGTCCGCGCACGTTGATGCCGTGGAGGTATCGCCGCACCGCGCAAAACTGATTGAAAAGACGGTGCAGGGGTTGCCGGTGACCGTCCACGTGGCCGATGGCCGCGACCCGCAAGTCGGCTCGGGATTCGATCGCATCTTGGTGGACGCGCCGTGTTCGGGGCTGGGCGCTTTGCGGCGCCGCCCAGAGGCACGCTGGCGGAAATCTGAAGCCGATATTGCCGAGCTTTCGACACTGCAATTCGAGTTGTTGTCCTCTGCTCTCAAGCTCGTGCGGCCGGGCGGGGTCGTGGTGTATTCCACGTGTTCGCCGGACCTGCGCGAAACCCGCGCCATCGTGGACCAGGCGGTAGAAAAGCTGGGTGCACAGGAGCTAGATGCGCGGGAATTTATCCCAGATATGGGCAATGTGGGCAAAGAAAAATCTGTCCAAATGTGGCCGCACCGCCACGGCACCGATGCCATGTTCATGGCGGTATTGCGGCGCGGCGATGAGGAAGGGAGCTAGAATTAACGGTATGCCTGCACCACTTATTTCTCCGTCAATTTTGGCTGCTGACTTCGCGCGGTTGGGTGAACAACTAGAGGCCATTTCCAACGCTGATTGGATCCATGTAGACATCATGGACGGCCACTTTGTCCCCAACCTTTCCTTTGGCCCGGATATTACGGCCACGGTGAGAAAGTCCACGGATAAGCCGCTTGACGTGCACCTGATGATTGAGGAGCCGGCGAAATGGGTGGAGACCTACATCAAGGCCGGTGCCACCACCGTCATTTTCCACGTGGAGGCGGTAGACGATGAGGTAGCCGCGGTGGATTTGGCCCACAAGATCCGGGACCTGGGTGCGCGTGCGGCCTTTTCCATCAAACCGGATACGCCCATTGAGCCGTGGCTAGACAAGTTGCACCACTTCGATGAGGTGCTGGTCATGTCCGTAGAGCCAGGTTTTGGCGGCCAGAAATTCATGCCCGATATGCTGGATAAGGTCCGCGCCCTGCGCGAGAGCATTGACCAGCAGAATCTCGATACCATCATCGAGATCGACGGCGGCATCGATCCGGATACCATTGCCTTGGCAGCCGAGGCCGGATGCGATTCCTTCGTGGCGGGATCGGCCGTATTCAAAAGCGATGATCCAGCGCGGGCGGTGGAAGAACTGCGCGCGCTTGCGGCGCGTTCATAATGGCCGGCGCGATGGATGAAACCAACGTGTCCGGAGCTTTGGTTCAGGCCATGCAGGCCGGTGCGGCGGTGCGCGGTACCACGAGCCCCAATCCGCCGGTAGGTGCGGTGATTTTGTCTGCTACCGGCGCCGTTGCGGGCATTGGTGCGACCCAGCCGGTGGGTGGCGCCCACGCGGAAGTCATGGCGCTGCGCGCGGCCGGCGAGAAGGCACGCGGCGGTACGGCCGTGGTTACCTTGGAGCCCTGCGCGCATACGGGCAGGACTGGTCCCTGCGCCACGGCGCTTATCGATGCCGGAATTGCCCGCGTGTACTACTTGCATGCCGATCCCACGCCACAAGCAGGCGGGGGTGCGCAGGCCCTGGCCGCCGCCGGGGTAGAGGTGGGCGAGCTCACCGCACCGGATGGCGTCGAAGACGCGGTGTATGCCTGGTTGCGCGCGGTAAAGCTGCAGCGCCCGCACGTCACCCTGAAATTTGCGCAGACCTTGGATGGGTTTACCGCTGCCGCCGATGGCACGAGCCAGTGGATCACCGGGCCTAAGGCCCGCGAGTGGGTCCACGTCGATAGGGCGCGGCGCGATGCCATCATCATTGGCACGGGCACCGCGCTTGCCGATAACCCCTCGCTTACCGCGCGCTTTAGCGATGGGAGTTTGCGCGAGCACCAGCCGCGCCGCGTGGTCATCGGCAAGCGCGATCTCCAGGCCGCGGGTGAGAAGGTTTCTCACCTGCAGCGGCTGGGTTTTGAACAATATGACACCATCGAGGGCGCGCTGAAGGAGCTTTATGCCAGCGGCGCCCGCGACGTCTTGGTTGAAGGCGGGGCGGGCCTGGCCCAGAGCTTCATCGAGGCCGGTGTCGTGGATGCACTCGCGGCGTATATTGCCCCTATCCTGTTAGGCCAGGGGCGCGGGGTTCTGGCGAATGCGGTGGCGCATACGCTTGCCGATGCCCCACGTTTTACCACCGTGCGCACCACCAGCCTTGGGCCCGATGTCCTCATCGAATACGAGGCGCGGAACGAGCGTTAAAAGAATAGATACTTAAGAGACGAGCACAAGGGGTTTCATTGTTTACAGGGCTAGTACAAGAACAGGGCACGGTAGCCGCGCTAGAGCCGCAGGCGGATGCGCTGCGGTTGAGTATCCGCGCACCGCAGACGGTGAGTGACGCGCACCTAGGGGATTCCATTGCCATCAATGGCGTGTGCCTTACCATCGCGGAATTGGATGGGGATATTTTCTGCGCCGATGTGATGCGAGAATCCTTGGATCGGACGGGACTCGGCCAGCTGGAAGAAGGCGCGCGGGTGAATGTCGAGCCGGCAGTACTGCCCACCACGCGCCTGGGTGGACACATTATGCAGGGCCATGTCGATGGCACGGCACGGTTGGTCTCGCGCGAGCATTCGGAGCACTGGGACGTGCTGCGCTTTAGCTTGCCCCGCGAGCTTACCCAGTACGTCGTGGAAAAGGGCTCTATTGCGGTCAACGGTACGTCTTTGACGGTCAGCGCCGTAGGTAAGGACTGGTTTGAGGTCTCCCTTATTCCCACCACCTTGCGGGAGACGACGCACGGAGAATCTCAGCCCGGCAATATCGTAAACCTCGAGGTGGATGTGCTGGCGAAGTATGTAGAAAAGATGCTTCACCCCGAATCCGGAAGTGCTCAAGCAAAGGACTAGACTGCTAGGTTATGTTCGCGACTGAAGAGAGCATCCATTTTGATGCCATCGATCACGCCATTGCGGAGATTGCCGCCGGCAAGCCGGTCATCGTCATGGATGATGAAGGACGGGAAAACGAAGGGGATCTAATCTTTGCCGCGGAGCTGGCAACCCCGGAACTGGTCGCGTTTATGGTGCGGTATTCCTCCGGATATGTCTGCGCCTCATTAATGCCGGAAGATTGCCAGCGGCTCGATTTGCCGCCGATGATGGCGCAGAATCAGGACGTGCGCCAGACCGCTTATACGGTCACCGTGGATGCGGCAACGGGCTCTACCGGAATTTCTGCGGCCTCCCGCGCAGAAACCATCCGCCGCTTGGCTGATGCTTCGACTCGGTCCAGCGACTTCACCCGGCCAGGCCACGTGGTCCCCCTGCGCGCGCGACCCGGCGGGGTATTAGAGCGCGATGGGCACACGGAAGCCGCCGTCGATTTGGCACGCCTTGCAGGCCTTCGTCCCGCCGGCGTGCTGTGTGAAGTCGTATCAGAAGAAGACCTGACGGATATGGCCCGCGGGCCGGAACTGCGCCGTTTTGCCGATAAGCATGGCCTCGCACTGATCTCTATCGCGCAGCTTATTGAGTGGCGCCGCCACCACGAGGTGCAAACCCAGCGCGCGGTAGAAACCCGCCTGCCCACAGAGTATGGCGAATTCACCGCGATTGGTTACCGGCATGACCTTGACGGCCAAGAACATATTGCCTTAATCGCCGGCGATCCCGCGCAGCTTCGCGGAGCCCGCGATATAGTGGTGCGCGTGCACTCTGAGTGCCTTACCGGCGATGTCTTTGGCTCGCGCCGGTGCGACTGTGGCCCTCAATTGCAAGAATCCCTGCGCAAGGTGCAGGAAGCCGGCAGCGGGGTAGTAATTTACCTGCGCGGCCACGAAGGCCGCGGAATCGGATTGGTGCACAAGCTCCAGGCGTACCGGCTCCAGGACGAGGGCTGGGATACGGTCGACGCCAATTTGGAACAAGGCCTGCCAGAAGATGCCCGGGAGTATTCCGTGGCGGGCCAGATCCTGAAGGACCTTGGGGTGGAATCGGCACAACTGTTGACCAATAACCCGCACAAGGGGGAAGGGCTCGCCGGATTCGGCATCGAAGTCAGCCAACATATCCCACTTACCATCGCTGCCAACGCCGATAATATTCGGTATCTGCGGACCAAACGCGACCGCATGGGCCACGATCTTCCGCAGGTGGCACAGTGGGATGCGCAGCACGAAGGAGAATTAGGTAAATGAGTAAAGAAGGATTACCCACTATCGCGCAGGTAGATGCGCGCGGCCTCCGCGTCGCGGTCGTGACCGCGACTTGGAACGAAGAGGTCTGCGATCAGCTGCACCAGCAGGCAGTGGAGACTGCCCGTGCAAATGGGGCAGAAGTCGCAGAATTCCGGGTCGTTGGTTCCCTAGAATTGGGCGTGGTTGTTCAGGCAGCCGCGCGAAAATTCGATGCCGTCGTTGCCTTGGGTTGCGTCATCCGCGGCGGCACTCCGCACTTCGATTATGTCTGCGATTCTGTTACCCAAGCCCTAACGCGCATCTCCTTGGATGAATCGACGCCGATTGGCAATGGTGTCTTGACCGTCAATGACCAGCAGCAGGCCATCGACCGCGCAGGTTTCCCTGACTCTGCGGAAAATAAGGGCGCAGAATCCATGATCGCGGCTTTAGACACCGCATTGCAATTGCGTAGACTAAACGCAGAATATTAATAAAAGGCCAATCGAAATCCTGACCATTGACCGGCAGGCAGGACTTCCAGAGGAGTAAAGCACATGAATGAGGCCGCAGCTTCGAATGAATCCCAGCCGCGCCGCACCCTTAGCGATGCGGAGGTATTGGCCTATACCAGCGCGGATCCCTTCGCACGGACAACGTCGAAGCCGTGGGAATATAGCGCCAAGTCCCCGTTCTTGCGCAAGATTGCCATCGGTTGGGTCATTCTTGTCATGGCCATCCATATTTTTATGGGTGTTACGCTCGATATTTCCTTTACCGGTGCGCACGTGACCACTATCGACAAATTCGCCTTTCCCGGTGTCGGCGTAGTCATTTCCATCTTGTCGTGGATTGCTCTCAACCGGCCGCGGCTGCAGGCCAATGAAGATGGGGTAGAGGTCCGCAACATCATCGGCACGCGTTTTTACTCGTGGCAGGTGGTCTACGGGCTGTCTTTCCCCGTCGGCCAGCGCATGGCCCGCCTTGAGCTGCCCGAATTTGAGGCCGTGCCCGTGTGGGCATTGCAATCCGGCGATAAAGATACCGTGATCACAAAAGTCCGTGACTTCCGCGATCTGGAAGCCAAATACATGCCGCAGGATTAAGCATTGGCAGATCCAACAACCTATCGCCCCGCCCCGGGAACCATTCCGACGGAGCCGGGTGTCTATAAGTTCCGCGATGAGAACCGGCGCGTCATTTACGTAGGCAAGGCCAAAAACCTGCGGGCGCGCCTGTCTAATTATTTCCAAGACATTACGCAGCTGCACCCGCGCACGCGGCAGATGGTGCTGACCGCCAGCTCCGTGGAATGGACGGTTGTCGCCAGCGAAGTTGAAGCGCTGCAGCTGGAATATACCTGGATCAAGCGGTTCGATCCGCACTTTAACGTCATGTACCGCGACGACAAGACGTATCCCATGCTTGCCGTCTCCGTGGGAGAGGTGGTCCCGCGCGCCTTTTTCTACCGCGGCCCCCGGCGCAAGGGAGTGCGGTACTTTGGCCCCTATTCCCATGCGTGGGCGGTGCGCGAAAGCCTCGATCTGCTCACCCGCGTCTTCCCCATGCGCACGTGCTCTAAAGGTGTATATAACCGGCATGAGCGGCTGGGGCGGCCGTGCCTTTTGGGGTACATCGGCAAGTGCGATGCACCTTGTATCGGACGGGTGAGCAAAGAAGAACACCGCGAGACTGTCAATGAGCTGGTCTCATTCATGAATGGCAATACGGCTGGTGTTAGGCGCAAGCTGGTCAAAGACATGGAGGCTGCCGCTGAAAACCTCGAATTTGAGCGTGCGGCTAGATTGCGCGATGATCTTGGGGCCATCGATAAGATCATGGAGCAGCAAGCGGTTGTCTTCGCCGACGGCACCGATGCCGATCTGATTGCGTTTAATTCCGATGAGTTGGAAGCCGCCGTCCAAATCTTTCACGTACGCGGCGGCAGGATCCGCGGCCAGCGCGGCTGGGTCGTTGAACGCGCCGGTGACCAGGCAACCTCTGAGCCCATAGAGGAGGGCCAACCCGATCCGGCCCTGCCCGCCTTGGTGCAAAACTTCCTCATCCAGTTTTACTCCGATGCCGTGGAGCGAGAAGAACAAGAAGCTCGTGAGGATGCGGCTTTAGCTGCTGATGTGCAGCGGCGCGGCGTGGACCAGGAATCGCACATGGAACAGCGCCATGTCCACGTCATACCGCGTGAGATTTTGGTTCAAGCCATGCCGGAAGAATCCGATCAAGTGGTCTCCCTCTTGGAAGAGCTGCGTGGCGCGCGCGTTGATCTGCGCGTACCCCAACGAGGCGATAAGCGTTCGCTCATGGATACCGTGGAAAAGAACGCCAAGGAGCAACTGCGCCAGCATAAGCTCAAGCGCGTCGGTGACCTTACCGCGCGGTCCGCGGCGCTGCAGGATATCCAGGATGCCTTGGGAATGGACCAGGCACCGCTGCGCATCGAGTGCACCGATATTTCGCATATCCAAGGCACCGATGTCGTCGCCTCCCTGGTGGTTTTTGAAGACGGCATCCCAAAGAAGTCCGATTACCGGCGCTACCGCATCAAGGAAGCAGCCGGCGACGGGCATTCCAATGACGTTGGCTCCATTGCGGAGATCACGCGTCGCCGGTTTAAGCGCCACAACCAAGATAAATTGGCGAACCCGGACGAGGAAAAGGAAGAATCGTCCTTCGCGGAAGAAAAGGTGGCAGAAGAATCCGCCGAGGCAGGCCGCCGCTTTGCCTATCCTCCACAGTTATTCATCGTGGACGGCGGCGCGCCCCAGGTGGCGGCGGCACAAGAGGTTTTTGATGAACTGGGCATCGTCGATGTCACCCTCGTAGGGCTAGCCAAGCGCTTGGAGGAAATCTGGGTGCCAGGGGATGATGAACCGGTGATTTTGCCGCGCAATTCCCAGGCGCTGTTCTTGCTGCAGCAAATTCGCGATGAGGCGCACCGCTTTGCCATTACCTATCACCGGCAACAACGCTCTAAGCGCATGCGCTCCTCGGCGCTCGATGCAATTCCGGGGCTTGGACCGCAACGCCGGACGGATTTGGTCAAGCATTTTGGCTCCGTCAAAAAGCTCAAGGCGGCCACGGTGGATGAGATCTGCGAGGTAAACGGGTTCGGGCCGAAACTGGCCCAGACTGTCTACGATAAGTTGCACGACGCACAGTAAATAAGCAGCTTTCCGGCAGAAGTCCAGAGCGCGAAAACGCTAGACTGGTGGGCATGACGCACTTCGACACTCCGCCCATCTTGATTACCGGCATGTCCGGCGGCGGGTTGAGCTCCGCCGCCAAGGTTTTTGAGGACAAGGGCTACTATGTGGCGCATAATATCCCGCCGCGCGCCATTGTGGATCTGTGGAAATTGTGCAACGAGGAAGAAACACCCGTTGAAAAGGTCGCCGCGGTAACGGACGTGCGGTCTCGCATGTTTCCGGGTTCCCTCATGGAAACCATCGATGAGCTAACGGCATTGGGCATGAAACCCACCGTTCTGTTTCTCGATGCACGCGATGACGTGCTCATCCGTCGCTTCGACTCCGTGCGGCGCACCCACCCTTTGCAGGGCGACGATACCTTAAAGGTGGGCATCCAACGCGAACGCCAAGTGGTGGCGGAAATTCGAGATCGCTCCGATATCATCATTGATTCCACGAACCTCTCGATTCATGACTTGCGCCGAGCTATCGAAGCTGCGTTTGGCGAATTTCAAAATACCAACCAGCACGTCACGGTGGAATCGTTTGGTTTTAAGAATGGTTCCCCGCGCGATGCGGATATCGTCGTCGACGTGCGCTTTTTGCCCAATCCTTACTGGATTCCGGAGCTGCGCGGCTGCCGCGGTACAGATGCGCCTGTGGCGGATTATGTCCTGTCGCAGCCTGCCGCACAGAAATTCGTGGATAATTTTGTCGCCATGTTTTCTACCATGCTGGAGGGATACCGGCACGAGGGAAAGAACTTCATCACCGTGGGCGTCGGCTGCACGGGCGGGCATCACCGCTCGGTTGCGGTAGCAGAGGACATCGCCAAGCGCCTGCGCGCCAATGACACCCTTGACGTCAGCATTTTGCACCGGGATATTGCCCGCAATTAGGGCTGAGGAGCATTAAAAACTGTATGAAACACCCTTCTCATATGGTCTGCCTTGGCGGCGGCCATGGTCTTTATCAAACACTTTTATCCGCTAGGCGCAGCAATGCGGCGGATATTTCTGCCATCGTGACGGTCGCCGATGATGGCGGATCCTCGGGGCGCCTGCGCCGAGAATTGGATATCATTCCGCCTGGTGACCTGCGCATGGCGTTGGCCGCGCTAGCCGATGACAATCGCGTAGGCGAGCTGTGGGGCAAGACCCTCCAGCATCGCTTCGGCGGCAATGGCGCCATGGCTGGCCACGCCGTGGGCAACCTCATGATCGCCGGTTTGACCGGGGTCTTGGGCGATTACCAGGCCGCCTTGGACGCGGTAGCAGAGCTAACGCACTCGCACGGGCGGGTCATCCCCGTGGTCCCGCATCCCTTAGAGATTGAGGCTGATGTCTCAGGGCTTGACGATGACCCCCGGGTCATGCGCCAGGTCCGCGGCCAGGTCGCAGTGGCATCGACGCCGGGGCATGTGCGGCGCGTGCGAATCCTGCCTGAAGCCCCGGAAGCCAATCCCGCCGCGCTGGAGGCTATTAGGCAAGCAGATCTTATTACCATCGGTCCAGGATCCTGGTTTAGTTCGGTATTACCGCATACCTTGGTGCCAGAAATCGTGCAGGCTATTTCTGAGTCCGATGCTTTGCGCGTCGTGATGCTCAACCTGTCAGCCGAACCGGGAGAAACCCAAGGCTTTTCCGCGGAGCGCCACGTGCATGTGCTGGCTCGTCACGCCCCGGATCTACGCATCGACCGCATCGTCCTAGATGCGGCAGCGCTGCCAAATGAGAGCGAACGGGTATATGTACAGCGCGCTGCGCAAGCCTTGGGCGCACGCGCGGTATTTGCAGATGTCAGTATCCAGGATGACAATGGACAGCGATTGATGAAACACGATCCAGACAAACTTTCTTCTGTCATCGTGGATCTTTATAACGAGTACCGGCGGGCCTAGCTAAGTTCAGGCCAGCCAGTCCTCAGGGCGCGGGACACGGTAAAATGAGAAAATTCCGTTTCCCACGCAGTAGTTGGTGTGCGTGGGACCGTGCATTGCACAAGCGTCATTCGTGACTGTGACAGAGAAATGGGGCGAACTAGGTGACCACACCGTTGACCGAACAGGTCAAAGAAGAACTAGCGGCGGTTGGCGTGACACGTCAGTCCGCGCGCGCTGCGGAGCTCGCATCGATCCTGCGCTTTGCCGGAGAAGTAGATGTCTCTGGTGAGAGCATGGCCTATGAGCTGGAGCTTGATAACCAGGCTATTGCGCAGCGCATCCTCGTGGCTTTAGACGAGCTCTACGGGATCGAAGCGGAAAGCCACGTTGTCGGCCCTGCGGGGACGGTGAAGAGATCGCGCGTCATCGTGCGCATCACTAAAGGGGCAAAGGAGCTTACCCGCCGCCTAGGCCTGATTACCCGCTCCGGTCACGCTGTGGTGGGGCTTCCGCCGCAGGTCATTTCCGGCACGGTGGCTGATAGCGAGGCGGCGTGGCGCGGTGCCTTCCTTGCGCACGGCAGCCTGACGGAACCCGGGCGTTCTTCAGCATTGGAAGTCAGCTGCCCCTGCCAGGAGGCCGCGTTGGCACTCGTGGGATGCGCACGGCGCCTGGGAATTTCCGCAAAGACTAAAGAGACCCGCGGCGAAGATCGCGTGGTCGTCCGCGACGGCGATGCCATTGGCGCGTTGCTTACCCGCATGGGCGCGCAAGTGACCCGCCTGTCTTGGGAAAAGAAGCGGGTAAAGCGCGAAGCGCACGATACATCGCGCCGGTTGGATAATTTTGATGATGCCAACCTGCGCCGCTCGGCACGGGCCGCCGTCACCGCCGCGGCGCGCGTAGATAGGGCGATGGAGATTTTGGGGGATGACGTTCCTGAGCACCTAGCCGATGCCGGCCGCTTGCGCGTGCAGCACCGCGAGGCCTCGTTGGAGGAGCTCGGCAGGCTGGCGGATCCGCCTATGACCAAAGATGCGGTGGCAGGGCGCATTCGGCGCTTATTATCCATGGCGGATAAGCGGGCCGAAGAACTGGACATCCCCGATACTAATGAGTCCATCTCAGATGATCTTTTTGGTGACTCTTAGTCGCGGGGCACGATTGGCTCTGGAACTTTGAACCACGAAAGGCGGGAAGGAAAGCATTGAGGTGCTTTCCCTCCCGCCTTTTGTTGCGTCGCGGCTGAGGCGCTTATAGCCAGTGGTGGCTTGCGTTTTATGGGACCAAGAAGCCCAGGACGTTGGTCATCAAGAAGACGATGACACAGACAACGGCCAAGAACGCGATGGAGTAGCCCACGACGTTTTTCAGGATGACAGATTCCTTGCCTTCCATGGATACGGCGGTTGCCGCGATGGCCAGTGATTGTGGCGAAATCATCTTACCCACAACACCACCGGCGGTATTGGCAGCCAGCATGAGGTCAGGGTTCACACCAATGCGGTCGGCGGCCGCAACCTGCAGGTTGCCAAAGAGCGCGTTCGCAGAGGTATCGGAGCCGGTCACCGCGGTACCAATCCAGCCCAGCACGGGTGCGAAGAGCGCGAAGATGGAGCCTGCGGAGGAGACGAATTCACCGATGGCGATGGTCTGACCCGAGTAGTTCATCGTGTAGGCCAAAGCGAGGACCAGAACGATGGTCAGCCCAGAGAATTTCATGCGGTTGGCAACTTCACCGAAGGCCTGCACGGGTTGGGAGAAGCTGAGCTTGTAGCGGCCGTTTTCGTTCCAGAAGTGGTAAACGATGGCCACAATGATGCCGGAGAGCAAGAGCAAGGTACCGGGGTTGCCAAAGACATTGAAGCTAAAGCTGGTGTCCATGGCCTCACCGTTAGTGCCGATGACGGTGCCATCAAGCAGCGGCCATGCGAACTTCAGCTTCCAGAAGCCGAAGATTGCTGGTGCTGCGGTAGCAACGGCAAATACTGCGGTAACGACGGCGTAGGGCAGCAGCGCCATCCAGATGCGGCGACCATTGAGGTCGGTCGTGGTTTCTGCAGCGGGCAGCTCCATGCGCTCGCGCAGCTCGGTAACACCGTGTGGCTTCCACACGCGGAGGAAGATGAAGGCAGCACCCAGGGACACGATGCAGGCAATAACGTTGGTGAGCTGGTAGGCGAAGAAGGTGGCGGTAAGCCACTGTGCGCCGGCAAAGGAGATACCGATGACCGCGGCGGCGGGTGCAGTTTCCTTCACACCGCGCATACCGTCCAAGATGAAGGCGATGAGGAACGGGACGATCGCGGCAATGACCAAGACCTGCAGGGCGATAAGGCCGGCGATATCTTGGGTTTGCTCGGCGGTACGTCCGCCAACCTCACCGGCGGTGGTGACCGGAATACCAACCGCGCCGAATGCCACCGGTGCGGTATTGGCAATAAGAACCACCGTCGCAGCGCGCAGCGGCTTGACGCCGAGCGCCATAATCATGGTGGCGGTAATAGCAACGGGGGCACCGAAGCCCGCAAGGGCTTCAAGGAGGCCACCGAAGCAGAAGGCGATGAGCATCGACTGGATGCGGATATCGCCATCGCCCAAGAGGTCGAAGGTCTTACGTAGATCTTCGAAGCGGCCTGAGGCGACCGTGATCTCGTAAAACCAAATCGCTGTAATAATGACCCAGACGATGGGCAGTAGGCCGAAGAGCCCACCGCGGACCGCGGAGGACAGTGCCATATCCACGGGCATCGCAAAGGCAACTATGGCTAGGATGATGGAGGTCGCAAGGGCGACGGCTCCCGAAGTATGTGCGCGGGCTTTAAAGCCCATCAACATAATGAAAAAGGCTACGAGGGGGAGAATCGCCACGAGCGCGGTGAGCCCAAGACTGTCTCCCACAACAGAGGTGTTTATCTCAAACATTGAGTATCCTCGATTCTAACGGGGGTACTATCGCAGGCGCATTCGGTCTGCGAGGGATGTAAATTTATTGCCCACGCGTTTCAGGCGAGAGATTAGCGCCCAGCGAATGCCCGAGTGCTACCTGGAACACAGTGAGTTAGCGCAAGCATATCGCGTCATAAACGCTGAGGTGTGATTTGGGTTAAGTTAATTTATACCACTGTGTCTTTGGAGGACTGGTGTGCGGTGAAGTAGGGGAACGCCCACATGTAGTGATATATCACACATTAACGGTGTAAAGTCCACAAGAACCAACTTAAACGGGCTTGAACAGCCTGAATATTCGGAAAAAACAAAAATACTCGGGAAAATTGTACGCCTAGATCGGAAAACTTTCAGATCCTGCGTTGTCAGGCTTGCAGCCCACTGCACGCGCTATAAAGGCTCTGTAGTATTGCGGTTGTTGGGCAAAGCCTCGGGCACCTTACTCACCCAGAGCAGTAAAGTACTCGAAGGACCCGCGGTAGGCCCATAGAAATAATTACTCGACTCTTTGAGGAGATTTACAGTGACTACCCGCGTAGGCATTAACGGCTTTGGCCGCATTGGTCGTAACTTCTTCCACGCAGTTAACCGGACCGACAACGACCTTGAGATCGTTGCCGTCAACGACCTGACCGATAACCAAACTCTCTCTAACCTGTTGAAGTATGACTCCGTACTGGGTCGCTTCGACGGCGAGATTACCTACGACGATGATTCCATCACCGTCAATGGCAACCGCATCCAGGTCTTCAACGAGAAGGACCCGAAGAACCTGAAGTGGGGCGAGCTGGACGTGGACCTCGTTATCGAGTCCACCGGCCTGTTCACCAACGGTAACGACGCAAAGGCTCACATTGAGGCCGGCGCCAAGAAGGTCATCATTTCCGCCCCTGGTAAGGAAGTTGACGCAACCTTCGTCTACGGTGTTAACTCCGACACCTACGACTCAGCTAACCACAACGTTATTTCCGCAGCTTCCTGCACCACCAACTGCCTGGCCCCTATGGCCAAGGTCTTGAATGACAAGTTCGGTGTGGAAAAGGGCCTGATGACCACCGTTCACGCTTATACCGGTGACCAGCGTCTGCAGGACGCTCCTCACAAGGACCTGCGTCGTGCCCGCGCCGCAGCCGTCAACTTGGTGCCTACCTCCACCGGTGCAGCAAAGGCCGTGTCCCTGGTCCTGCCTGAGCTGGAAGGCAAGCTGGACGGTTACGCAATGCGCGTTCCGGTCATCACCGGTTCCGCAACTGACCTGACCTTCACCGCTTCTCGCGACGTCACCGTTGAGGAAATCAACGCGGCACTGAAGGAGGCAGCTGAAGGCGAGCTGAAGGACACCCTCGCATACACCGAGGATCCCCTAGTTTCCACTGACATCGTAACCTCCCCGCACGGCTGCATCTTCGATGCCGGCATGACCAAGGTCTCCAACGGCAACTTGGTCAAGGTTCTGGGTTGGTACGACAACGAGTGGGGCTACACCTCCCAGCTCGTCCGCATGACCAACTTGGTTGCAGAAAAGCTCTAAAGTTCTAATACAGAGCACCTCTTAATGCGATACCGGCCACAACGAACGCCCTGACGGCACGACGTTGTGGCCGGTATCATTTTATGTAGCAACCTTAACTGCAGAATCCACTTTAAAAGGAGTAACACATGGCTTTTAAGACCCTAGATAACCTGTTAGAAGAAGGCGTAGAGGACCGCCACATTCTGGTTCGTTCTGACTTCAACGTGCCGCTGGATGATGCCGGAAATATCACCGACCCCGGCCGCATCACCGCATCTCTTCCCACGATTAAGGCTCTTGTCGATGGCGGCGCGAAGGTCATCCTTTCCGCCCACCTCGGCCGCCCCAAGGGTGAGGTAAATTCCAAGTACTCCCTGGCTCCTGTCGCAGAAGCATTGTCCGAGGCCCTAGATCAGTACGTTGCCTTGGCCAACGACGTCACCGGGGAAGACGCTCACGAGCGCGCAAACGGGCTAAACAGCGGCGATGTCATGCTGGTAGAAAATGTCCGCTTCGATCCTCGCGAGACCTCTAAGGATGGGGCAGAGCGCGGCGAATTCGCCGACGAGCTCGTCGCCCTGGCTGCTGATAATGGCGCATTCGTCTCTGATGGCTTCGGCGTTGTGCACCGCGCGCAGACCTCGGTATATGACGTCGCCAAGCGCCTGCCCGCCTACGCCGGCAAGCTGGTGGAAAAGGAATTGGACGTATTGTCCACCGTGGCAAAGGATCCGGCGCACCCATACGTCGTTGTACTGGGTGGCGCAAAGGTCTCTGACAAGCTTGGCGTTATCGAAGCACTTGCTGGAA
Source organism: Corynebacterium sp. KPL2734 (assembly GCF_040225595.1). NCBI lineage: Bacteria > Bacillati > Actinomycetota > Actinomycetes > Mycobacteriales > Corynebacteriaceae > Corynebacterium > Corynebacterium sp. KPL2734. The sequence continues at coordinate 87,002 of NZ_JBEHFO010000002.1, forward strand.
AGGCCGATAAGATCATCATCGGCGGCGGCATGTGCTACACCCTGCTGGCAGCCAAGGGCTACAACGTTCAGGAGTCCTTGCTGCAAGAGGACCAGATCGAAAACTGCAAGAGCCTGCTGGAGCGCTTTGGCGACAAGATCGTCCTTCCCGTTGACCTCACCGCCGCCAGCGAGTTCGCCGCCGATGCTGAGACCAAGGTCGTTGAGCTCGATGGCATTCCTGAGGGCTGGATGTCCCTGGACATCGGACCGAAGTCCATCGAGAAATTTGCCGACGTACTGGCAGACTCCAAGACCGTATTCTGGAACGGCCCCATGGGCGTATTCGAAATGGAGGCCTTCTCCAAGGGCACCGCTGGAGTAGCGCAGGCGATTATCGATGCCACCTCCTCTAACGGTTCCTTCTCCGTCGTCGGCGGCGGCGACTCCGCAGCCTCCGTGCGCACCCTGGGCCTCGATGAGGATGGCTTCAGCCACATCTCCACCGGCGGCGGCGCGTCCCTCGAGTACCTCGAGGGCAAGGAGCTGCCGGGCGTTTCCGTGCTCGAAGCATAAACCGCCTAAACAGCTAAATACAGGCGTATAAAGAAAGGACTAATTATGGCACGTACACCACTTATTGCTGGCAACTGGAAGATGAACCTCGATCACATTGAGGCCATCGGCTCCGTTCAAAAGTTCGCATTCTCCCTGCCGGAGGATTACTACGATAAGGTAGATGTAGCCTACATGGTTCCATTTACCGATATCCGCACGATTCAGACGCTCGTTGAGGGCGATAAGCTGAAGATCACCTACGGTGCGCAGGACATCTCCAAGCACGAGTCTGGTGCCTACACCGGCGAGGTATCCGGCCAGATGCTGAACAAACTGGGATGCAGCTGGGCAGTCGTTGGCCACTCCGAGCGTCGCGAATACCACGGCGAAACCGACCAGCTGGTCGCTGAAAAGGCCGCAGCGGCCTTGGAAAATGGCATCAGCCCCATCGTCTGCGTGGGCGAGCCGCTCGACGTGCGCGAGGCCGGCACCCACGTTGACTACGTGGTGAACCAAACCCGCGATTCCCTGCATGGACTTAGCGCCGAGCAGCTATCCAAGACGGTTATCGCCTACGAACCCGTGTGGGCCATCGGCACCGGCAAGGTTGCCTCCGCGGATGACGCGCAGGAAGTGTGCGCCGCCATCCGTGGCTTGGTCAAGGAACTCGCGGGCGACGAGGTTGCCGAAGGTATTCGCATCCTGTACGGCGGTTCCGTAAAGGTTGACTCCGTTGCGGATATCGTCAGCAAGCCGGACGTAGACGGCGGCCTCATCGGTGGTGCTTCCTTGGTAGGAGAGGACTTCGCCAAGCTAGCCGCCAATGCAGCTAATGCCGTTAGTTAACATGCGTTAACAACCATCACAAGGTGACTGGTATGCCGCGGGTTGGGGTGAGCCCCGCCCGCGGCATGGTGTACAGTAGGCCCTTGTGATTGCTTTGCGTAGGCAAAGCAGGTAAGTACTTCGCGCCGGTGGCAAGCGTGACTTTCGGTAGTACATCGAAGGTGCCACTGGGCGCACGTTGAGAAAAGGAAGAACCTCATGGTCTTAGCACTGGAAATCATTTTGCTAATTTCAGCTATTTTGATGTCCATCTTTGTGCTTTTACACAAGGGCAAAGGCGGCGGCCTGTCTAGCCTTTTCGGCGGCGGTGTGCAATCGAACCTGTCCGGTTCGACCGTGGTGGAAAAGAATTTGGACCGCTATACCATCGTCATGGTGATTATCTGGTTGGCCTGCATCGTTGGCCTTAACCTCATCCAGGCCTTCGCGGCCTAGGACCCGGCCAAACAACAGCGCCGGTACTTCATCCCGTGTCCTTTCGCAGAGAAAGGGTGGGGCTGAGGTACCGGCGCTTTGTGCGTTAAGCAGGAAGGGCGGCGATGTTTTTAAAGTTCCTGCGCGGCATCGTCAGCAAGGAAGAGGATCGTCTCCTTCGTCCCTTGCGCACCGGCCGCTGGGCACTCCTCAGCGTCGACGCCGTCAACGATGCTCTTCGCAGCAGCGGCCTTTTCCTCCCCGGCAACCAAGAGCCAGACGCGCTCGGACCTATTGACCGCCGGCAACGTGAGGGTAATGCGCTCGCTGGGTGGCTTGGGAGAATCGTGTACCGGTACCGCGAGTTCTTCCTGCTCACGGATGGCAGGAGAGTGGGGGAACAGGGAGTTAATGTGGCCTTCTGCGCCCATGCCCAAAAGGTGTAGATCGAAGCCTAAAGGTGCGAAGTCTTTCAGCTCCGGCTCGTAAGCATTGGCGGCAGCCTCCATGGAGACCGCACCGAGGTCGAATCCGTGGATATTCTGATCTGGAATATCGACGTGATCGAGCAGCGCGGAACGCGCTTGACCTTCGTTGGAATCTGGGTCGCTGACCGGAACATTGCGCTCATCGCCAAAGAAGATGTGCACGCGGGACCAATCGATACGCAGGGCAGGGTAGTTTTCACCTTGCTGTTGGGCGGAAAAGTCAAGGCGCGCAAGCTCGTGCAGCAGTCCGATTCCTGCGCCCCCACCCGTTAGTACGATTCTTGCTACGCCGTCACCATGGATGCCACCGTTGCCAGCCTGAATTCCGGCGATGGTCTCAATAAATTTGAGTGCGGCTTGGGAAATAAGGTCATCTACATCACTGACGCGGTGAAGCGTTACCATTCGGTATCAGAATCCTTTGCAAAGAATCGGTATAAACAAGTGCGCTGTTAAAGCTTACTGTAGTCTACTTCTCCCAGAGCACGTAGTGCCTGGGCATAAGTTTTATCGGCATCGAGGTGTCGTAATTCCTCAGAGAGGATTTCGGTTTGCGTGCGCGGGCTCAAACTGACTAGCGAGTCTGGGGTACCCGGTACGCGCACTCGCACAGTGCGCTCATCGACGACATCCACATCTACGTGGGTCGATTCCCGGTTAAAGCGCAGGTGGGTAACCGGGAAATAGTCATTATTTGCTTCCTCGGCCGTGCGCTGTACTGGGACGCTGAGGCGGTCAAGCAACCAACCCGCCGCGAAGTTAGGCGCCGGATGCCCGGCAGGGCCGGCGACCTCTACCGATAGCACCTTTTCATGGGGATGGTGATCGAGCGCCGATGCGACGACCCCGCGCCACAGCGTGATGGAGGCCCAGGACATATCGGAATCGCCGGGGGAGTAGCCATCAGAAAGCGCGCGCAGATCCTGCTCGCCCACGGTACCTTTATGGGCCACATTGGTGATGCGGCGCTGGGCCAATTTGCCCACGGGGCTTTTTGACGGCACCTGGGGGCACACGTTGGGCCACCATGCGACCAGTGGGGTATCCGGCAGCAAGAGCGGGGTGAGCACGGACTCGGCTTGATCCGCGAGTGCCCCGTGCAATTGCATGACGACGGTCTCGGAGGCACCGGCTTCGCCACCGACGCGGAGCTGGGCATCGAGCTGGGTATCAGAATTCGGGTCACCGGGGACCACGACGAGCACGCGGGAGGGGTGCTCATGAGAGGCATCGCGCACAGAGGCAAGAATTTGTTCCAGATCGTCGCCTTCTTGTGCCTCCACGATTAAGGTGAGCACGCGGCCCGTGGTGCGGGTGTAGTGCTCCTGGGCATCGACAAGCTTCTTGGCAATTTCACCAGTGGTGGTATTAGGCAATGGAATAATCATTGACTACATCCCTTCTACGGGCGGCGCCAGGAGTGACCCCGGCGGCGCAGCATCTTATCGGCTGAGGTGGGCCCCCATGTGCCCGCCTTATAATCTTCGGGCTCACCATGCTTGGACCAGTAATCGATGATCGGATCCAAAATCGACCACGATAGTTCGACTTCTTCATTGGTGGGGAACAGGGATGATTCATCGAGGAGGGCATCCAAGATGAGGCGCTCATAGGCCTCGGGGGATTCCTCGGTGAATGCCTCGGCATAGGCAAAGTCCATGTTCACATCGCGCACCTCCATGGTGGAGCCTGGCACCTTTGAGCCAAAGCGCATGGTGACGCCCTCATCTGGTTGAACGCGGATAACCACCGCATTTTGGCCAAGGGCATCGGTTTCGCCATCGACAAAGGGCTGGTTCGGCGCGGCCTTGAAGACCAAGGCAATCTCGGTAACGCGGCGCCCCAGCCGCTTTCCCGTGCGCAGGTAGAACGGCACGCCACCCCAGCGCCGCGAATTGACCTCCAGCGTACATGCCGCGTACGTCTCGGTAGTGGAGGCGGGATCGAAGCCTTCCTCCTCGCGTAAGCCCTTCACGTATTCCGAGCCCTGCCAGCCGGCGGTGTATTGGCCACGAGCGGTGGTTTTATTCAGCGGATGCACTGGCTGCGTGGCGCGCAGCACCTTGACCTTTTCGGCGCGCAGCGCCTCCGGCTCGAAGGAAGAGGGTTCCTCCATTGCGACGAGGGCGAGCAGCTGCAGGAGGTGGTTTTGAATAACGTCGCGTGCAGCGCCGATTCCGTCATAATAGCCAGCGCGGCCGCCGAGGCCGATATCTTCGGCCATGGTAATTTGCACGTGATCGATATAGTGCGCGTTCCACATCGGCTCAAAGATCTGGTTGGCAAACCGCAGCGCCATAATATTTTGCACGGTCTCTTTGCCCAGGTAGTGATCGATGCGGAAGACGGCCGATTCGGGGAAGACCGCGTTGACAATTTCATTGAGTTCGCGCGCGGATTCCTGGTCATGTCCAAAGGGCTTTTCGATGATCACGCGGCGCCACGAATCCTCCATGGAATTGGCCATGCCCACGCGTTCCAATTGGTGGCAGATATCGGAGAAGAACTCTGGCGGCACCGAAAGGTAGTATGCCCAGTTGCTTCCCGTGCCCCGGGCCTTATCCAGCTCGGCCAACCGTGCAGAAAGCCTGTCGAAGCCCTCATCATCAAAGGATCCTTGCACGAACTCGATTCCTTGGGATAAGTGCTCCCAGACGTCGTGGTTAAAGTCAGTGCGGGCACCGGCTTCTACCGCGCTGCGGAAATAATCGCAGAAGTCCGCGTTATCCCAGTCCTTGCGGCCATAGCCGACGAGCGTGAAGCCCGCGGGCAAGAGACCGCGGCTGGCAAGGTCATAGATGGCCGGCAAGAGCTTTTTGAAAGCTAAATCGCCGGTTACACCAAAGATGACCATGCCCGCGGGGCCCGCGATGCGTGGCAATCGTTTATCGGCGGCATTACGCAAGGGATTGACCCAAGCGGCTGAGTCCGTCACGGATTATCCTTCCTGGAGGGAAAAGCTAAGTAGTCTTTCAACTAGTGGCGGCATAATGCCCCGCCGGCTTTCCGGCGGGGCTAAGACCACGGTCGTAGTTTACGCGAGTCGCTGTTTGAGGGAATCAAGGAGGTCATTCCACGCGGCGACGAACTTGTCGACGCCTTCGCGCTCAAGGACCACGAAGACATCTTCTAGGTCAATGCCCACCGATTCGAGCTGGGAGAAGACCTTCTCGGCTTCTTCGCCGGCCGTGGACAGGGTGTCGCCGTGGAGGCCACCTTCCTGCAGGACCGCATCAATGGTCTTTTCCGGCATGGTATTGACCGTGTGCGGCCCAGCCAGCTCGGTCACGTACAGCGTTGCTGGGTAATCAGGGTTTTTCACGCCGGTGGAAGCCCACAGTGGTCGCTGTACGGGAGCGCCTTCTGGGAGGCCGTTGTCACCGAGCAATTCTTCTTGGAAGAGGGCGTAGGCACGCTGCGCATTAGCGACACCGGCCTTGCCGCGCAGGGACAGGGCTTCTTCGGAACCGATAGCTTCTAAGCGCTTATCAACTTCCGTATCCAGGCGGGAGACGAAGAAGGATGCGACCGAATGAATCTTGGTGACGTCCTTGCCACCCTCGGCCGCGCGCTTGAGCCCAGCCTGGAATGCGGAGATGACCTCGCGGTAGCGAGACACCGAAAAGATCAAGGTGACATTGACGCTGATTCCATCTGCGAGGGCATCCTCGATTGCGGGAAGGGAGCCCTTGGTAGCAGGAATCTTAATCATCGCGTTTGGGCGATCCACCTGATCCCACAGTTCGCGGGCCTGCTTGAGAGTTGCCGCTGCATCGTCAGAGATGCGCGGATCCACCTCGATGGATACGCGGCCATCCTGGCCGTCGGTCTCGGCGTAAATATCGGCGAAAAGGTCACAGGCGTTTTGCACGTCCGTAATGGCCAGGGAGTAGACGGCCTCATCGGCCGAAGCACCCTTCTCCTTCAATGCAGCCAAGTCCGCGTCATAGGCTGTGCCACTAGTCATAGCGGTGGCGAAGATGGCCGGGTTGGTCGTCACACCCACGATGGACTTGGAGGAAATAATCTCTTTTAAGTTTCCAGACTCCAAACGCTGGCGCGAGAGATCATCGAGCCATGTGGAGGTACCTAATTGGGCAAGTTCAGAAATGTTGTTCATAGTCATTCCTTTAAGCGTCGGTGAGGTGGGCTTAGCGCTGCGTTTCGGCGATGCTCTCGCGTGCGGCATCGGCAACCGCAGCAGAGGTAAAGCCAAACTTTTTGAAGAGCTCATCGCCGGGAGCAGAAGCGCCGTAGTGCTCTAGGGAGACGTTGCGGCCGAAAGTACCGGTGTACTTGTGCCAGGACATGGCGAGGCCAGCCTCAACGGAAACGCGAGCCTTCACGCTGCTGGGCAGGACCGATTCGCGGTACTCTGCATCCTGCTCGTCGAACCACTCCAGGCACGGAGCAGATACCACGCGAGCGGACGTGCCTTCGCTTTCGAGCTGGTTGGCTGCCTCCACCGCGAGCTGTACCTCCGAGCCAGTGGCCAGCAAGATGACATCTGGCTCATCCTTGGAGCCTTCGACCAAGGTGTAGGCACCGCGGCGAACGCCATCGCGTGCATTTTCCTTGGTGCCTTCCAAGATGGGAAGATTCTGGCGGCTAAGCGCAAGGCCCTTCGGTGCAGCCTTGTATTCCATCGCTGCGGCCCAGGCCTGCGCGGTTTCATTGGCATCGGCAGGGCGGATTACAGACAGGTTCGGAATGGCGCGCAACGCTGACAGGGTTTCTACTGGCTGGTGGGTTGGGCCGTCCTCGCCCAAGCCAATAGAATCGTGCGTCCACACATAGTAGGTATCGGTAGACATCAGCGAGCCGAGGCGCACGGCAGGGTACTGATACTCGGAGAAGATCAGGAAGGTACCGCCATATACGCGGGTATTTCCGTGGAGAGCGATGCCGTTCATGATGGCGGACATCGCGTGCTCGCGGATGCCAAAGTGCAGGTTGCGGCCATATGGCTGTGCGGACCACTTATTGGTGGTGATGTTTTCAGGACCGAAGGAATCCGCGCCCTTAATCACGGTGTTATTGGAACCCGCCAAGTCGGCCGAGCCGCCCCACATTTCTGGCAAGGCAGCGGCCAGCGCTTGGATGGTCGCTTCGGAGGCTTTACGGGTGGCAATCGCATCACCTGGCTCCCATACAGGCAGCTCGGCGTCGAAGTTTTCTGGCAATTCGCGGGCCGTCACACGGTCAAAGAGCGCCTTATTCTCGGCGTTTTCCGCTGCCCAAGCGTCGAACTTTTCTTGCCACTGCGCGTGCTTTTCGGCACCGCGTTCACCCAGCTTGCGGGTGTGAGCCAAGACCTCTTCATCGATGTGGAAGGTTTTTTCTGGATCGAAGCCGAGCACTTCCTTGGTGGCGGCAACTTCGTCATCGCCAAGCGCGGCGCCGTGGACGCCACCGGTGTTCATCTTGGTGGGGGCCGGGTAACCGATCACCGTCTTGACGCGGATGAAGGAGGGGCGCTCCGTTTCCTGCTGGGCATTGCGCACTGCCTCTTCAATGGCGACGACGTCCTCGCCGGATTCAACCGTCTGGACGTGCCAGCCGTATGCCTCATATCGCCCGGCGACGTCCTCGTTGAAGGCGATATTGGTGTCATCCTCGATGGAAATGCGGTTATCGTCCCAGAAAACGATAAGGTTGCCTAGCTTCTGGGTGCCCGCCAAGGACGATGCCTCTGCGGTAACGCCTTCCTGCAGGTCACCATCGGAGGCGATGGTGTAGACGTAGTGGTCAAATGGGGATTGACCAGCTGGTGCCTCAGGGTCGAAGAGGCCGCGCTCTTTGCGGGCGGCCATGGCCATGCCCACCGATGATGCCAGGCCCTGGCCGAGGGGGCCGGTGGTGATCTCCACGCCATCGGTGTGGTGCACCTCAGGGTGGCCAGGGGTAAGGGAGCCCCAGGTGCGCAGCTGTTGGAGATCTTTCATCTCCAAGCCGAAACCGCCCAAGAAGAGCTGAATGTAGAGGGTGAGGGAGGAGTGGCCGACAGACAGCACGAAGCGGTCGCGGCCCGCCCAATTCACGTCATTGGGGTCGTGATTGAGAACGCGTTGGTAAAGCGTGTAGGCGAGGGGAGCCAAGGACATCGCCGTGCCTGGGTGCCCGGAGCCGCAATTCTGGACGGCATCGGCAGCAAGGACGCGCACGGTGTCGACCGCGCGAGTATCGGTCTCTGTCCAGTCGTCCGGATAACGGCGCTCGACCATAGCTTGCAGGTCTGGGGACAAATTATCTTTCGACACGGTATAAGGCCTCGCTTAACTCTAGGCGTTAATTACTGAACTCCATACAGTCTAGTTACTTTTTTGACGGTGGTGCGGAATTATTGAAAGCTGCGGGTAACCGGTAAGCTGGCATGGCTAAGCGGTGTACGGCATAGCATTAGTTACTCTCTGCATTTCCGCTGCATTGATACGATCCATGTGTAGCGCATTTTAAATGTAAGCCATAGTGTGAATTAATTCTCCGGAACTTTTGTGCCGGGGTGTGCGACCACTACACCGTGGGCATACCGCGCTGTGTAGCGTGTGTGCTGTAGATTAACGTCTGTTCAGATAGTGGAGGAATTCCTTGGAGACCATCAAGGCCTATTTTGCGCTAACGAAGCCGAGGATTATTGAACTCCTCCTCGTGGCCGCAATTCCGGCGATGCTCCAAGCACAACGGGGCGTTGAGGCGGTTTCTGAAAATATCTGGCTCATCATTTCCACCATTTTCGGCGGTTGGATGGGCGCTGCTGCTGCCCATACCTTTAATAATGTGGTCGATTATGAAATTGACCAAAAGATGCAACGCACCCGCGCGCGGCCACTAGTGCGCGCCACGATTTCTAAGCGGAACGCGGCGATCTTTGCCTGGATCATGCTCGTGGTGTCGGTGCTGTGGCTGGGAATCCTGGCAAATTCTTGGTTGGCGGCGTTCTTCGTCATCCTGACGAACTTCTTCTATGTCTTCGTCTACACCAAGTTTTTGAAGATGCGCAATGCCCAAAACATCGTGTGGGGCGGTTTAGCAGGATGTATGCCGGCCATGGTGGGCTGGGCCGTGATTCGTGATAACGCGCCAGCAGGCGAGCCCGACCGCTGGTGGCAGGCAATAGTCCTATTCCTCATTATCTTTTTCTGGACTCCGCCACATACGTGGGCCTTGGCCATGAAGTATAAGGAAGATTACCGCAAGGCCGGCGTCCCGATGTTGCCGGTCGTGGCGACGGAGCAAGAGGTAACGCGCCAAATCGTGTGGTATTCCATCGGCACCGTCATCGTCACGCTGTTGATCGTTCCCGCGGCATCGTGGATTTACCTTATCGCCGCCGTAACTTCCGGTGCGGTCTTTTTGTGGCTATCCATTCGCCTGCATCAAGGCGTAAAGAAAGGCGCAAAGGTAAAACCCATGCGCCTGTTTATCTATTCAAATAACTACTTATCGGTACTCTTTATCGGCCTGTCCATCGATGCCGTCATAGGCTGGGAACCAATCGGTCGGATGCTCGGTTGGTCCTCCACCCTGTTCTAGAACCCAGTAGCACGTTCAAGCGCGAGCCTTTGTGGCCCGCGCTTTTTGTGCCTTAGTCCTGTTTTACCCGCAGGACAATGGAACCGGTGGTGCTGCGCGATTGTAGGTCGCGGTGGGCCTGTGCTGCATCTTCTAAGGGGTAGGAGGCCGAAACGTTGAACTTGAGGTCTCCATCCATCACGGCCTGGACCACCGCTTGCGCGCGCATCTGGAATTCGCCCTCTTGCGCCGTCCACGCTCCAAGTGAAGGTCGCGTTAAGAAAATCGAGCCGTGCTTATTAAGCAGCTGAGGATCGATGGGCTCGACCGGGCCGGAGGCAGCACCAAAGAGTGCGACGGTGCCGCGCGGGCGAACGGCTTCGAGCGATTCGAAGAAGGTGGCTTGGCCCACGCCGTCATAGACCACATCGACGCCGCCGCCGCCATTAAACCGGCGAACCTGCTCGCCCAAGCCATCGCTGTAGCGAAAGACGTGGTCGGCGCCGCACTTATACGAAATCTCTTCCTTCTCATCGGTGGAGACGACGGTATAGACCGTTGCCCCCAAAGAGGACGCCATTTGGGTCAACAGTTGGCCCACACCACCCGCACCAGCGGTGATAAGGCAGGTGGCGCCTTCGCCCAGCTCATAGACGCCGTGGGACAGGAAGTGTGCGGTCATGCCTTGCAGCAGCATCGAGGCCGCGATTTCGGTGGGGAAATCATCCGGCACGGCGACAAGGCCATTTCGAGGGACGCAAACCTGCTCCGCATAGGAGCCAAAGGCGTGGTGCCATGCCACCAGGGAGCCTTCCGCAATTTCTCCCTTGGGATCGTGGACAACGCGTCCCGTTCCCTCAAAGCCAGGGATGAAAGGCGTCTGAGCATTATAGATACCCTCGCGGTAGTAGGTATCGATATAGTTCACGCCCGCTACGGTGACATCGACTAAGACTTCATCCTCAGTGGGCGTAGGGGCAGGAACCTCGGCATAGCGCAAGACTTCCGGCCTGCCCGTTTCTCTGATCTGGATAGCATGCATACGGCCATGCTATCCCACAAAGCCCAGTAGCTGCAGAAAAATAGTGCTGTCTAAATCTTAGACGGCGGCGCGTTCCTCATTTAATGCATGCTGGCGGACGGCGTATTTATCGTCCCCGAGGGGCGAGCCTGAGATGAGGTTCGGAGTGCCACCGACGCGGTGGCGCCCATGTGCCCAGAGCAGGGCGGTAAAACCGGTGACCACGGCGGACATACCGATGTGGAAGGGGACCGTCCACCGCGGCACGCCCAGATAGAACTGCAAGACGCCCACGGCCCACTGAATGAGGATGCAGACGATAAGGACCCAGCCAGCCTTCTTGGTTTCCTGCGGCGTGCGGTGCTTGTACAGCAGGAAGACGGTAATGGCGGTAAAGATGAGGTAGACGTACATGCACATGGCGTGGGCGATAGCCATGGACTCGGTATCTACATCCAAGCGGCCTTCCATTCCCACTCCGGAGTCACCGGAGTGCACACCGGAACCGGTCACCATGGTGCCGGTAATCAGGACGATCGAGAGGGCGATGGTAGCGATGACGGCGAGAATACGAATCGCTTGCGGGAACCGCGGCTGTGCGGTGCCATCATCGGGTTCCTTAATGCGGGCGTACAACATGCAGGCAAGCCATACCAGCACCATGGAAGGCAGGAAGTGAAGTGCTACGGACCACCAGCGCAGATCCAGGTGCACGGAGATGCCGCCGATAACGGCCTGCAGCACGATGCCGGCCACGTTGAGCCAGGCATAGACCCTGAGCTCAGGACGGCGGCACGCCATGTACATCGCGATTACTGCCGCGCCGGCTGCGGCGGAATCAACAAAGGTGAGGAGGCGGTTGCCAAACTCGATGACCTGGTGGATTGCCGGTGCTGCGCCTTCTACCGGCACCAGGGAACCAGGCTGGCACTGGGGCCATGTGGGGCAGCCAAGGCCGGAGCCGGTGACGCGGACAATGGAACCAGATACGGTGATGCCGCCTTGGCAGAAGATCAGGATCAGCGCGATGAGGCGCTGTTGCTCCACGGTGGGGACGGCTTCTTTAAAAAAGCGTTTAGTTCTGGTCCAGTAATTCACAAGGTGCATCCTACTAGTGGGTGTGTAGCGAACCGAAACCTTTGGCTCTATTTCGCAGGGATCTGGTAATAACTCACATTTAGCCGTCGAAGCGGAACCAACGAACGGCCGCATACGACGCCACTGCCAGCCACGCGGTCAAGGAAATGAGTTCGATGCCGGGAAAGGTGGAATTGGAGGCATCAGCAAGCGCGCCCGCAAGCGCCACCGTAGGCACGATATTGAGCAGGCCATTATCCCCCAAGCCCTGAGAATATAGGGCCCAGCCGACGATCGCCAGAAGGATGAACCAAATGAGGTTTGCTAGCGCGAGTACGGCTTCGGAGCTGAGGGTGCCGCCTAGCACCAAACCCATGGCGGTAAAGGCAGCGACGCCAAATATGAGCGAGACGATCATGAGCAGAATCCCGGGCACACTGATGCGCAGGCCCAAGGCAAAGGCAGTGGCACCGAGCACGAGAATCTGGAATACCACCATCGTCAACACGCCGATGATTTTGCCGCCGATAATCGCCCATGCCGGTACGCCGGAGGCGCCGGTGCGCTTTAAAGCCCCGTATCGGCGGTCAAAGGCCAGGGAGATGGCTTGCCCGGTAAAGCCAGCCGATGTCGCCGCCACCGCAAGCACCATGGGAAAAACTTCGTGCAGACCATGGCCTGTGGTTGATTCCAGGTGGGCGGTCCCAAGCAGGATGGCGAGTGGGATAACGATGCTGAGCAGTTGTTGTTCGCCGTGGCGCAGCATGAGCTTGGCTTCCATGCCGCCTTGGGCAAGGATGATGGCGCCTGCGCTCGCCCGCTTGGGTGCCGGGCGGAAAGTGCCGGGGGGAAACGTTGTGCTCATAAACGGGGGCCTATTCCTTGAAAATTCGCTTGTGGTGGGTGCGGGTACTGGTGATTCTAGGATGAAGACAAGACACAGGGCTTCATCAACTGCGCAAGTGCCTGCCTGTGAGATCGAGGAATACCTCCTCGAGGTTCCGGTGGTGGGATTCTAGGCTTCGCAAAAGCACTCCTTGCCGGGCGAGCTCGGCGGCGAGGGCGGAAATCAATTCCGGTGAACTGGGCTGGCTCACGCGGTAGTGCAGTGGCCGCGAGGCGGTCGTGGGGATCCCAATTCGCTGCAAGGCGTCCAAGTCAACTGCGGAGTTGGCGCTAAAACTAAAACCGGCGGCCTCGCCCTGGGAGGTCAGTTCTGCCGGGGTTCCCTGCGCCACGAGCGCGCCGTGATCCATGATGGCGATGTGATCTGCCAGCGATTCAGCCTCATCCATCAGGTGGGTGGTCAAAATAACGGTGGCCCCGTCGCGCTTGAGGGCGCGGATGAGATCCCACACGGCGAGGCGGGATTGGGCGTCCATGCCCGCGGTGGGTTCATCGAGGAAAACCAGCTCGGGCCTGCCGATGACCGCGAGTGCGAGCGATAGCCGCTGTTGTTGCCCTCCGGACAGCCGTCGGTAGGACGTGCGTGCAACACCTTGCAAGCCGAGGGTTTCGAGCAACCATTCCGGTGGCAGTGGATTGGCGTTATAGCGAGCGGTCAATTCCAGCATTTCTAGCACGCGGATACCTGAGTAGGACCCGCCGCCTTGAAGCATGATCCCCACTTTTTCGCGCACCCTATCTGGTGCGGTGCTCGGGTCAAGGCCCAAGACCTTAATGGACCCGGCGGTGGGGTGGATAAAGCCTTCAGACATTTCGATGGTGGTGGACTTGCCAGCACCATTGGGCCCGAGCAGGCAGAATATTTCGCCGTGTGCAACGCTCAGGCTGAGCCCGTTGACGGCTGCCGTGGGGCCAAATTTCTTTACCACACCCTCCAAGGACAGGGCGGGGTTATCAGCTGGAATTGCATTCACGGGTGCCTAGTTTAAGACACGGATTCCATTTCGGCGCATAGCAACCCACCACAATCCGGCCACTACGGCGAATGCGCAGGCAGCGGCGATATAAATGGAAAGCACCGTTCCCGCAGGTAGGCCTAGGCCACGCGGTAGGACGAAAAAGCTCATCGCGCCGGTATAGGCAACGACGCTAAACCGGAAGATGTGCCGGTTCGCCCATGCTGCCAATGGCAAAACGGCCCACAGGATGTACCAGGGGTGGACCACCGGGAAGAAAATGACAAGCACCAGGGTAGAGATTCCCAGCCCGCCGACGGGGTGGATATATCCGCGCAGGGTGGCGTACAGCATGCGGGCCATAAAGGCGACTGCGACCAAGACACCGAAACTGCGGGTGATGGTCAATATGGCGTCTGTATGGTCCCCAAGCCCTAAAAACATCCCGAGGAAACCGGCGCCAACTCCTACCGTTGTGGACAGTGAAAGCCAAGACCGAATTGTGGCGGCGCCGCCTTGCCCGGTAATCCATCCGAGGTTAATTCCCGTGATGAGGCTGATGAGCGCAATGGTGACTACGAGCACCGCAGCCTGTACGGCGATGGCCGTGAATAAGGCTTGCCAGCGTGGCACGCGTGCCTGCATGTGCAAGTGGCGGGCATAAGCCATGCCGATAAAGCCGAGTCCAATAAAGCCAGTAACCTTGACCATTCCGGCGCAGGATAGGAAAACTCCCGAGGCTATGAGTGCTAAGTAGGCTCCTCTTTTATCGTGTCCCAGCTTATCGATGCCCCTTAAACCGAGCTCCATGCCCAATAACGACAATCCAAGCATGATGGATTCATTATGGATACCGCCCACGAGGTGAAGAATGGTCAGTGGGTTCAAGATGCCGAGCCATAGTGCAGAGGCAGGGGAGACGCGGCATCGCTGAGCAAGCTGCGTGATGGCCCAGCCGGCCACGATGATGCCCACGATGGAAAGTAGGCGGTGGGCGATTACGCCTAAGACGATGGAGTTTCCGGTGACGATGCTGACGACTGCCGCCAATCCCAGGGCAACTGGCCCGTAGGGGGATGGTGAATTTGCCCAGATAAATGGGACGGAGCGCGCGAGCTCGTCGCCAGCGCCCAAGAGCTGCACCGGGCCGGCGGAATAGGGATCCATCCCTTGTGCGACGATGGATCCATTGGCCAAATAAGAATAAATGTCTTGGGTAAATAAGGGCGCGGTGAAGATGAGGGGGAAGACCCACCCGGCCCACGTGATCCACAGCTGGCGCGGAGAAACGAGCCGGCGGGGGCGATCTCTGGCGGGCTCGCCGGGTCGGGCCTGGCGCAGCGGGGTGCCCACGAATGGGGCGAGGAAAATCCAGGCCGTAACTAAAAGTCCCACGCCCACCATGACGAGCGCAGACGAGGTCTGCAGCATGCGTGACATGAGCGAGCCAAAGGGCACATTGTCATAAGGGTTGCCCACTACCGGCAAGGCACCCGCGCCCAACGCGCCAAAGGCGATGAGAAGGGATCCGACGGTTCCCGCCCACCGCAAGATGAAAAAGGTGCGCTTTTGGGAGACTGTGGTGTGCTGGAGGACCTCTGGCGCTTGGGTGATGAAATCGTAGCGAGTATCACCGGCTTGCGCGCCTGTGCCTTCAGCGTGCAACTGTGCGGAACGAGAACCTGCGGTACCCAAGCGCGGCAATTCTGCCTTAACGCTATCGAGCACTCCCCGTAGTTTCCCTTTCATGGCTTAAGACCTTACGCGAGGACCGTAGGGTGGGAAATTTACCCCCGCTGCCACGCCCGGTAACTGCAATGGTGGCATTCCGGAATGAATTAAGGAACACTAGTGTTGTCTAATGATGAAAGCGCAGTTATGGCGCTTCCGTGGCGACGGTATTTTCGGCGCGACGGAGCACAGCGACTGCAGGTAGCTGACCTAGGGAAGGGAGGTTTTAGGGTATGGGCAACACGCAGCGCGCGGCAGCCGCGCATATGGCGGTGAAGGAATCACGATCCACGGATGGTGATACCCGCCGCCAGGTACTGCTGCTTTTGCTTAAAGATGGCCCTGTAACCGCCTCTTACCTGGGTGAGCGCCTTGGTCTTTCGACCGCCGGGATCCGCCGGCATTTAGACATTCTGGTGGAAGAAGAACTAACGGAAGTTGTCGAGCGCCGTCCAGTTTCTCGTTCGCGGATGCACTCCGGAACGGGGCGTGGGCGACCGGCAAAGCACTTCCGCCTGACGGATCGTGGGCGTGCGCAATTTGGCCACGCCTATGATGAATTAGCTTCTGAAGCGTTGACCGCGCTGCGCTCTGCGGGCGGTTCAGAGGCTGTGAAGAACTTCGCTAAGGCTCGGTTTGAGCGCATCATCGCTGATGTGCGTCCCTTCGTGGACGCGGAAGAATCGGTCGAGGAAGTAGCGCGCAAACTGGCTGAAACCCTGGACAAGCACGGGTACGCCGCCACCGTGGACCGTGCTGGACAGGGAGTGCAAATCTGTCAGCACCATTGCCCGGTTGCCCATGTGGCGGCCGAGCATCCCGAACTGTGCGAGGCAGAGCAGGAAGTCTTTTCCGCCCTCTTAGGCAAACACGTACAACCTTTGGCTTCTATCGCAGATGGCCACGGAATTTGTACCACGAATATCCCCTTGACACCTGTCAAAACTAATACTGAAAGGAGCGAGTCATGACCCAGGCACAATCGGCACCTGACAATAAAATGACCGATGATGAGATCATCGATTCTATTGGTGCGTATGAGTACGGCTGGCACGACTCGGACTCGGCCGGCGCTTCTGCCGCCCGTGGCCTGAACGAGGACGTTGTCCGCGATATTTCCGCAAAGAAGGGCGAGCCCGAGTGGATGCTGAACCAGCGTCTCAAGGCTCTGAATATCTTTGACAAGAAGCCTATTCCCTCTTGGGGTGCGGATCTCTCCGGCATCGACTTTGACCAGATCAAGTACTACGTCAAGTCCACCGAAGAGCAGGCACAGACCTGGGACGACCTCCCGGATGATATTAAGGCCACCTACGACAAGCTGGGCATTCCAGAGGCGGAAAAGCAGCGCTTAGTTGCCGGTGTGGCCGCGCAGTACGAGTCTGAGGTTGTCTACCACCAGATTCGCGAGGACCTGGAAAGCCAGGGCGTTATCTTCGTTGATACCGATACTGCGCTGCGCGATTACCCGGAGCTTTTTGAAGAATACTTCGGCACCGTCATCCCTGCCGGTGACAATAAATTCTCCGCGTTGAACTCCGCAGTGTGGTCCGGCGGCTCCTTCATTTATGTCCCGAAGGGCGTGCACGTTGACATCCCGCTGCAGGCCTACTTCCGTATTAATACTGAGAACATGGGCCAGTTTGAGCGCACCCTCATCATCGTGGATGAGGATGCCTACGTTCACTACGTGGAAGGCTGCACCGCTCCTATCTACAAGTCAGACTCCCTGCACTCCGCGGTAGTTGAGATCATCGTGAAGAAGGGCGGCCGCTGCCGCTATACAACGATCCAGAACTGGTCCAGCAACGTCTACAACTTGGTGACCAAGCGCACCAAGGTGGAAGAGGGCGGCACCATGGAATGGGTCGATGGCAACATCGGCTCCAAGGTCACCATGAAGTACCCGGCCGTGTGGATGACCGGTCCGCACGCTAAGGGTGAGGTGCTCTCCGTTGCCTTCGCCGGCGAGGGACAGTTCCAGGACACCGGTGCGAAGATGACGCACATGGCTCCCTACACCTCCTCCAATATCGTCTCCAAGTCCGTTGCCCGCGCCGGTGGCCGCGCTGCTTACCGCGGACTGGTGCAGGTCAATCAGAATGCGCACCACTCCACGTCCAACGTGGAATGCGATGCCTTGCTCGTGGACAATATCTCGCGTTCGGACACATACCCGTACAACGATATCCGCAACGAGTACGTCACGCTGGGCCACGAGGCAACCGTTTCGCAGGTTTCTGAAGAGCAGCTGTTCTACCTCATGTCCCGCGGCATTGCGGAAGAAGAAGCAATGGCAATGATCGTGCGTGGCTTCGTTGAGCCGATTGCTAAGGAGCTGCCGATGGAGTACGCCCTCGAGCTCAACCGCCTCATCGAACTGCAAATGGAAGGATCGGTCGGCTAAAGAAATGGTCGCTTCGAACGAATTCAATCCGGATAAGATCACCAAGGGTGACGTCTTTACCTCTACCAACGTGGAGGATTTCCCGGTACCGCACGGCCGCGACGAGGTATGGCGCTTTGTTTCCCTCCGCAAGCTGCGGGGCCTGCACAACGGGGAATTTGCTCAAGCGGTTGCCCAGGACGTGAAGGTAAGCGAGCACCCTGGCGTTTCTGCGGAGACTGTAAGCCGCGACGATGAGCGTCTTGGCCGCGTGGGCAAGCCTTCTGACCGCGTGGCCGCCCAGGCATGGACCTCCATGCCGGGAGGTCAAGTGGTAACCGTTGACCCTGAGGTGCAGGTGGAAGATCCCATCACCATTACCTATACGGGTAAGGGCGAGGACGTGACCTCCTTCGGTGCCACCTCCATCGAGGTAGGCCACCATGCAGAAGCCACCGTTGTGCTGAAGTACGTTGGCTCTGGCACCCATGCGGATAACGTGGAGTTCATCCTCGGCGATGGCGCGCACCTGACCGTCATCGTGGATGTCGACTGGGAAAACGACGCGGTGCACCTGTCCAACCAGGTAGCTCAGGTAGGACGCGATGCAGTGCTGCGCCATAACTCTGCCATCTTCGGCGGCGAGGTCGTGCGCATCGTCCCACGCGTGAACTTCACCGCTCCTGGCGGCGACGCCGAGTTGCTGGGCGTGTACTTCGCCGATTCTGGTCAGTACTTCGAAAACCGCATGCTCGTGGATCACTCGGTTCCGAATTGTCGCTCCAATGTCCTGTACAAGGGCGCATTGCAGGGTGAGAAGAAGAACGAGGCTCGTACCTGCTGGGTAGGAGACGTGCTTATCCGCTCCAACGCACAGGGCACCGATACCTATGAGACGAATAATAACCTTATTCTCACGGACGGTGCGCGCGCTGACGCCATCCCGAACTTGGAAATCGAAACCGGTGAGATCACCGGCGCCGGCCACGCCGCCACGGTTGGACGCTTTGACGATATCGAGCTGTTCTACTTGATGTCCCGCGGCATTCCGGAGGCAGAGGCTCGTCGCCTCATCATTCGTGGCTTCTTCAATGAGGTCATCCACCGCATTCCGGTGCAATCCCTGTCCGAGGAACTGGAAAACCGCATTTCCGAAGAACTGGAAAAGATCTCCGCTTAACGCACTTACAGAAGGAAACCCACAAAAACTATGTCTACTCTGGAAATTAAGAATCTCCACGCCCAGGTTCTGCCGAATGAAGAAAACGGCGAGCCCAAGGAAATCCTCAAGGGCGTCAACCTCACCATCAACTCCGGCGAGATCCACGCCATCATGGGCCCGAACGGCTCCGGCAAGTCCACCTTGTCCTACACCATTGCTGGTCACCCGAAGTACGAGGTCACCGAGGGTGAGGTGCTTCTCGATGGCGAAAACCTCCTTGACATGCCCGTCGACGAGCGCGCTCGCGCCGGCCTGTTCCTAGCCATGCAGTACCCAACCGAGGTGCCTGGCGTGAAGGTATCGCAGTTCATGCGTTCCGCCGTGACCTCCATCCGCGGCGAGGCCCCCAAGCTGCGCGAGTGGAATAAGGAACTTACTGAGGCTCGCGAGAACCTGAAGATTGATAAGTCCTTCATCTCCCGCTCCGTCAACGAGGGCTTTTCTGGTGGCGAAAAGAAGCGCCACGAGGTCATGCAACTGGACATCCTAAAGCCCAAGTTCGCGGTCATGGATGAGACCGACTCCGGCTTGGACGTTGACGCGCTGCGCATCGTTTCTGATGGCATCAACCGCTACCAGGATGACACCAATGGCGGCATCTTGATGATTACCCACTACAAGCGCATCCTCAACTACGTCCAGCCTGATTTCGTGCACGTATTCGCTAACGGCCAGGTTGTTAAGACCGGCGGGGCCGAGTTGGCAGACCAGCTTGAGTCTGACGGCTACGACCAGTTCCTGCAGTAAAGACCAGCCCAGTGCTGGTTCATCCTCGATGAATCGAAGAAGTTTTATGTCTGGATTTGATGTAAACGCAATTAGGGAGCAGTTCCCAATCCTGCAGCGCACCGTGCGCGGCGATAAGCCGCTGGTGTACCTGGATTCGGGGGCTACCTCCCAGCGCCCGCTGCCGGTATGGAAGGCAGAGGAGGAGTTCGTTCTCCATACCAACGCCCCTGTCCACCGCGGCTCGTACCAGCTGGCTGAGGAGGCGGATAACGCCTATGAGTCGGCCCGGCAGGCCATTGCCGCCTTTGTTGGCGCGGATCGCGATGAGATTGCCTTTGCGAAAAACGCCACCGAGGCGCTTAATGAGGTTGCCTATACGCTTTCCGATGAGCGCGCGGGCGAGCTCTACGTAGGAGAGGGCGATACCGTCGTCATCACGGAGCTCGAGCATCACGCTAACCTCGTGCCTTGGCAAGAGCTCTGTGAGCGCACCGGGGCCACCTTGAAGTGGTACTCGTTAACTGACGATGGCCGCATCGACCTGGATTCGCTCGAGCTCGATGAGTCCGTCAAGGTTGTTGCGTTTACTCATCAGTCCAATGTGACTGGCGCTGTATCCGATGTCGAGGAAATGGTGCGCCGCGCCCGCGCGGTTAACGCCATGGTGGTGCTCGATGCCTGCCAGTCCGTCCCGCACATGCCGGTAGATTTCCATGCCTTGGATGTGGATTTCGCCGCATTCTCAGGCCACAAGATGTGTGGCCCCAATGGTGTGGGCGTGCTCTACGGCAAGGACGAGTTGCTGCGCAAGCTTCCTCCATTCCTCACGGGTGGATCCATGATCGAGGTAGTGAAGATGGAAGGCACCACCTTCGCGGAACCGCCAACGCGGTTTGAAGCCGGAACGCAGATGACCAGCCAGGTCGTAGGCCTCGGTGCAGCGGTGAAGTTCCTCGAGGAAGTGGGGATGGATAATATCCATGCCCACGAGCAGAAGCTCACCGCCTATGCCTTGGAGCAGCTTCGTGAGATTCCTGGCCTGCGCATCATCGGCCCAGAAACGGCTGGAAACCGTGGCGCGGCCATCTCCTTTACCGTGGAAGGCGTTCACCCGCACGATTTGGGGCAGGTGCTCGATGACCAGGGCGTATCCATCCGTGTAGGTCACCACTGCGCATGGCCGCTGCACCGCGCCTGCGGTGCACAGTCCACCGCGCGCGCTAGCTTTTACCTGTACAACACGGAAGCTGAAGTAGATAAGCTGGTAGAAGCCATTAAGGCCGCCCGCGATTTCTTTGGAGTTGCCTAATGAATCTTGATTCGATGTACCAAGACGTGATCTTGGATCACTATAAAAATCCGCAACACGCGGGGTTGCGCGAGCCGTTCCAGGCAGAGGTCCACCACGTGAACCCCTCATGCGGTGATGAGCTCACGTTGCGCGTCAACCTTTCCGCAGATGGCAAGACCGTTGAGGATGTGTCCTACGACGCCGAAGGCTGCTCCATCTCCCAAGCATCGACGTCCGTCATGGCGGAAGAGATCGTCGGCCTGCCCTTGGAGGAAGCCAATAAAAAGCTTGCCGAGTTTGAAAAGATGGTTACCTCGCGTGGCCAGGACGAAGGCGATGAGGACATCATCGGCGATGGTGTTGCCTTTGCAGGCGTTTCTCAATACCCGGCACGAGTTAAATGCGCGCTGCTAGGGTGGAAGGCTTTTCAGGCCGCCACCGCAGATGCGCTCAATGAAGTGGAGAAGTAAATGACCGATCCCGTAGATCCTTACCAGAACGAGAATTCGTCCTTCAGCGCAGGCGGTGAGCGGCCGGAGCAGACGGAAGAACAGCTGTCGAAGGCCTTTGACATCACCGAGTTCATGCGCGACGTCATCGACCCCGAGCTCGGCATCAACGTTGTTGACTTGGGCTTGGTCTATGACCTGTGGCTGGAAGAAGAAGATGGCAAAGAGCTCGCCATGATTAACATGACGCTGACCTCGCCGGCCTGCCCTTTGACCGATGTCATTGCGGAGCAGGTTGAGGACATCGTTACCGGCAAGAAGCTTGCCGATGGCGTGCGTATCAACTGGGTGTGGATGCCGCCTTGGGGCCCACACATGATTTCCGAAGAAGGCCGCGAGCAGCTCCAAGCTCTGGGCTTCGCGGTTTAATCACCACGGAATAGCGGGAAAGCGGCGGTAGTATTACCGCCGCTTTTCTGCGTGAATTAGTGCCTTGAGCTTTGATTGCTAGACTGGCTTGTCGTGATTGTGACCAATGATTTTGAGGTACGCGTAGGCGCCCGCACGCTTCTCGATGCCCCCGGACAGCACCTCCGCGTCCAACCCGGCGACCGCATCGGGCTAGTGGGCCGCAATGGTGCGGGAAAGACCACGACCATGCGCATCTTGGCCGGTGAGACCGAGCCTTATGGAGGCACGGTTTCTCGCTCGGGTCCGATTGGCTACCTTCCGCAGGATTCGCGTGAAGGCAATATCGAGCAAACCGCGCGCGAGCGCGTGCTTTCTGCCCGAGGGCTGGATGATATTAAGCGGCGGATGGCCAAGCAGCAAGAGCTGATGGAAACGGCAACGGACGAGAAGCTTCGCGACAAGGCCATCCGTAAATACTCCCGTCTGGAAGAACAATTCGATTCCTTGGGCGGTTACGAGGCCGACTCCGAGTGCGCTCAAATCTGCGATAACTTGGGCCTGCCGCAGCGCGTTTTAGACCAAAAGCTTAAGACGTTATCCGGTGGCCAGCGGCGCCGCGTAGAGCTGGCGCAGATCCTTTTTGCAGCCAGCGAGGGATCAGGCAAATCCCAGACCACGTTGCTCCTGGATGAGCCGACCAACCACCTAGATGCAGACTCCATCGTCTGGCTCCGCCAGTTCCTGTCCAAGCACGAGGGCGGTCTGGTCATGATTTCGCACGACGTGGAGTTGCTCGAGGCGGTCTGTAATAAGGTCTGGTTCCTTGATGCGGTGCGCGGCGAGGCGGATGTCTACAACATGGGGTATAAGAAGTACCTCGACGCCCGCGCCACTGATGAGGCGCGCCGGCGCCGCGAGCGCGCGAATGCGGAAAAGAAGGCCTCCGCGTTGCAAAAGCAGGCCGCTAAATTGGGTGCCAAGGCCACCAAGGCCGCAGCGGCTAAGCAGATGCTGAACCGAGCCGAACGCATGATGAATGACCTCGATGAGGTGCGTGTTGCGGATAAGGTAGCCAATATTAAATTCCCCGAGCCGGCCGCGTGTGGCAAAACGCCTATGAACGCTAAGGGCTTGACCAAGATGTATGGCTCGCTGGAGGTGTTCGCGGGAGTGGACCTGGCCATCGATAAGGGCTCCAGGGTCGTTGTCCTGGGATACAACGGTGCCGGTAAGACCACCCTGCTGAAGCTTTTGGCGGGGGAGGAGCGCACCGACGGCGAAGGCGGCATCGTCAGTGGCCACGGTTTGCGCATTGGCTACTTTGCCCAGGAGCACGACAATATCCACCCGGATAAGAGCGTGTGGGAAAACACCATCGAGGCCTGCCCCGATGCGGACCAGCAAGAGCTGCGCGGGCTGCTGGGTGCCTTCATGTTTTCCGGCGATAAACTGCAGCAGCCCGCCGGAACGCTGTCCGGCGGTGAGAAAACTCGCCTGTCCCTGGCTACTCTGGTCTCCAGCCGCGCGAACGTGCTGCTCCTCGATGAGCCGACCAACAACCTCGACCCCATTTCCCGCGAGCAGGTGCTCGATGCGCTCAATACGTACACGGGCGCGGTGGTCTTGGTAACCCACGATCCGGGTGCGGTCAAGGCACTCGACCCCGAGCGCGTGATCATCATGCCGGACGGCGATGAAGATCTGTGGTCCGATGAGTACATGGAAATCGTCGAGCTGGCTTAAGCCTTATGAAGACGCTGATCGAGAGGATGCCCGCCTGGCGGGATAAGTTTTGGGTCATTCCCGCCGTAGCGGTAGCGGTAGCCGTCGTGGCGGCCGAAGGCATGCTGGCGATCGACCGCAACTTCGATCTGGCGCTCTCTCGACTTTATGACGGCAGCGCGGAAAGTGCCCAGGGCCTGCTCACCGCCGTTGCCACCGCCACGCTGTCTTTGGCCGGGACCCTGTTCTTTATCACCCTGACCGCGCTTTCCGGCGTGGTGACGGTGATGGGCCCGCGCCTATTGCACGAGTTTTTAAAGGACCGTTCCATCCAGTCCACGCTGGGGATCTACCTGGCGACTTTTACCTATTCGCTGCTCTCTCTGCGTGCCGTGCGCGCCGGCGGCGAGGGCAAGCAAGAACACGTCCCCTCGCTGAATGTCGCAGTCGACATTGCCTTGGCGCTGATATGCGTGGTCTTTTTGATTTATTTCATCGTCCACATCGCGCAGTCTATTAGCATGTCTCACGTGGTGCACGTGGTGGCACAAGATGTGGAAGAGCATATGCGGCGCCTTATTGAGCGTGGTGAGGAAGAGAAGGTATCAAAGGCCCCGGGGACGGATTTCTACGAATCCGCCGACGCAACCCGCAGCTCCCAAACGGGGTACCTGAAGTTCGTGGACTACGAGTCCATTGCCCAAGCCGCGGCCGAAGAAGATTGTGCTGTTCATCTGGGCGTCGCCCCCGGCGATCTCGTGTTAGAAGGCGAGGTCATTGCCCACGGCGTGCCGCACATGCCGGAAAACATTGAAAAGCACATCGTGGTCACGCAGCATCGCGAGGACGCCTCCGCGCACGACCCGCGGTTTACGGCCCGGCACCTTGCGGAAATCGCCGCCCGTGCTTTAAGTACCGGCGTCAATGACCCTTATACGGTCATCGATATCATTGATCGCTTCACGCAAATTTTGGTGGTCATAGGGGACAAGCGCCTGCCGCAAGGCATTATGCATATCGATGGCGAGTTCCGCCTGGACTATCAAACCTTTAGCTATGAACAGATCATTGAGGCGATGTTCACCCAAATCCGCCGCGATGCGGCCGATAACGCCGAAATCTATCTCAGCCTGCTCAATAACCTGGCCAAGGTGGTGGCACTGCTGCGCACCGTGGAGCGCCGCGACGTCCTAGATGAGGCGGCGGAGGCTATCTACTCCGATGCGGGCCGCCAGGTCGGTGGCGAGGTGGAATTGCGCCAGCTAGAGGATTCTTTTCAGCACTTTAAAGCAAACCTCGCCCGGTGGGAAGAATCCGAGAAACCGGGCGAGGAGAATGAGGACTCCGAGTCTTAGCGGAGCCTTGGCGCGCTTGCCCTAGGCGCGTGTCCCCCTAGGTGTGGAGTACCCCACACCTAGTTGCGGAAACCGTGCACCGGTGCGGGGATAAAGCCACCGCGGTTAATGAACTGCGAGTTGCCCACCGTATTAACCGGGATGATCGGGGCATAGCCCAATAGGCCACCGAAGCTGACCTCGTCGCCCACCTTGGCGCCAGG
The DNA here is from genome assembly GCF_040225595.1 of Corynebacterium sp. KPL2734. Classification (NCBI taxonomy): domain Bacteria; kingdom Bacillati; phylum Actinomycetota; class Actinomycetes; order Mycobacteriales; family Corynebacteriaceae; genus Corynebacterium; species Corynebacterium sp. KPL2734. The sequence continues at coordinate 112,257 of NZ_JBEHFO010000002.1, forward strand.
TACCGGAATGACGCGCACGGCGGTGGTCTTATGATTCATCACGCCGATTGCGGCTTCATCCGCAATCATGCCGGAAATCGTGGCCGCGGAGGTATCACCAGGCAGTGCAATCATGTCAAAGCCGACCGAGCAGATCGCGGTCATGGCCTCCAACTTGTCCATGGAAATGGAGCCGGACTTCACGGCATCGATCATGCCCCTGTCCTCAGAGACGGGAATGAAGGAACCGGACAAGCCACCCACGCGCGAGCATGCCATCATGCCGCCCTTCTTCACGGCATCGTTAAGCAGCGCCAATGCCGCCGTCGTGCCATGCGTACCTACCTGATCGAGGCCCATGTGCTCGAGGATGTGCGCCACGGAATCGCCGAGTTCCGCCGTGGGAGCCAAGGAAAGGTCAATGATGCCGAAGGGAACGCCGAGGCGCTCGGAGGCCATATTGCCCACGAGCTGCCCGGCGCGGGTGATCTTGAAGGCGGCCTTTTTCACTTCCTCTGCAACCTGATCCAGGGTTGCGCCTTCCAAGGAACCAAGGGCGCGGTCCACTACGCCAGGGCCCGAGACACCGACGGAAACGACGCAGTCCGGCTCCTCGATGCCGTGGAAAGCACCAGCCATAAACGGATTATCGCCCACGGAATTGGCAAAGACGACGAGCTTGGCGCAGGCAATCGCGGAATTATCCTTGGTGAGCTCAGCGGCTTCCTTAATGACCTCGCCCATCTGCTTCGTTGCATCCATATTGATGCCGGCGCGAGAGCTGGCGATATTGACCGAGGAACACACCACGTCCGTATCAGCCAAGGCTTCTGGGATGGAGGCAATGAGCTTTTGCTCCGCGCTCGTCGCGCCCTTTTCCACCAGCGCGGAGTAGCCGCCGACGAAGTTAACGCCCACCTCCTTCGCGGCCTTATCCAGCGCCCGTGCGGCATCGACGGGGTTGCCATCCAAGCCTGCGACAACGAGGGAAATGGGGGTGACGGAGATGCGCTTGTTGACGATCGGGATGCCGAGCTCACCTTCGATGCCCTCGCATACCTCAACCAAGCGGCCGGCTTGCTGCGTTACGCGGTCGTAGATGGCCTGGCAGGTTGCCTCCATGGTCGAGCGCGTGCATCCCAGCAGGGAAATGCCCATCGTCACGGTGCGGATATCGAGACGATAATTTTCGATCATCTCGATGGTGTCCAAGATATTGGTGGTATTGAAACGCGTGCTCATGTTAAATCTCGTTCATGGCGGTAAAGAGGTCTTCGGACTGAATGCGGATGGATTGCTGCTTTTCCTCCGCCACCGGGCGCATCCGCTCCTTGATGGTCTGGATGGATACGGCATCCGCATCGAATTCAACGCGGAGGATCATGGTGAAGTAGTCACCCATAATGGTCTGCGAGACATCAATGACGTTGATGTCTAGATCAGCAAGGGTCGTGGTCACTGCGGCAATGATTCCGGTGCTATCGGCACCGGTGACGGTCATAATGGCATACATAACCGATATTCTATCTGGTTCGGTGGGTAAGGCTCACACCACGGGCGCGGCATGTAGTTAGTTCGCCGCGAAAGAGCCGCTGCAGCATAAAAAATGCGCTGTTACCATGGGGCGCTATGACTGATACTAAGAAAAAGGTTTTGTACATCGGTGGACACGGCAAGGTTGGCCTGCTGGCGGCTCCAAAATTAGCGGAAGCTGGCCACGAGGTTCACTCGCTTATCCGTAACCCAGACCAAAAGGCCGATATCGAGCAGGCCAACGCTACGCCGGTTATTGCAGATATTACCGAGCAGTCCGTTGACCAATGGGCCGAGCTATTCGCAGATTATGACGCAGTTGTATGGGGTGCCGGAAACGGCGGCCGTGGCGGCGCAGAGCTGACGTGGGCGGTTGACCGCGACGGCGCCCTGGCGGCCATCGAGGCTCTGGAAAAGCTGGGCAAGGATGTCCCGCAATTCGTCATGATTTCTTATGTCGACTCTCAGGTTGCGACGACCGATCCAGCCGATGAAAAGTGGTATGCCTACGTGGAATCCAAGAAGGAAGTAGACAACCGCTTGGCAGACAGCTCCATCCCACACATCATCCTGAAGCCCGCTGGCCTGACGGAAGAGCCCGCGCAGGGACTGGAGTTCGCCGAGGACAAGATGCTGCAAGAAGGTCAGACCTCGTCTCGTGACCTAGTGGCAGACGTCATCGTAGAGGTACTGGGCCGCGAAGAGCTTCCAACGTCCCCAGTCGTATTCGTTGACGGCGACAAGCCAGTAAGCTCCATTAAGTAATAGTCAGCCAAACTATCTATGAGTGTTTCGCGCCCAGCTGTATTGCTCGACTGCGATCCAGGGATTGATGACTGCCTCGCCCTAATGTACTTAGCGGGGCTGCATCACGCAGGCGAGATTGAATTAGTGGGCGTGAGCACGACTGCTGGAAACGCCGAGGTCCAGCAGACTGCCACCAATGCACGGTGGATTTTGGACCTCTGTGGATTGCCGGAGGTCCCCGTCGCGCCTGGGCGGCCGACTCCGCTCGAAGTTGAGCTGGCCACAACCCCGGAAACACACGGGGAGACCGGCTTGGGCTATCTTTCTGCACCCGACCACGATTTCGGCGATATTCACTGGCAGGAGTTGTGGTCGACCGCGATTGCCCACAATCCAGGTCTGCACCTCATTATCACCGGGCCGGTAACTAATTTGGCAGACTTCGAGCGGGAGCATGGCGATGCCGTTGCGCGGTGCGGCTCGATTACCATCATGGGCGGTGCCGTTAATTACCGCGGCAATACGACGCCGACTGCGGAGTGGAATTTCTGGGTGGATCCGCACGCTGCAGCTCACCATTTCGCAGCTTCAGCGGCACTACCCAGCACTCTCTGCTCGCTCGAAGTTACCGAGCAATTTCTCATCACCCCAGAGCGCTTGGCAGAAATTCAGGGGATTCTTGGTACACAACCGATGGCAGTAACATTGCCGGAGATACTGCGGTTCTACTTCGAATTCCATCAAGCGCAAAAAGAAGGCTACCAAGCCCAGATTCATGATCTTCTGACCTGCATAATTGCCCTAAAGAAGATACCGTTTGAGGCGGTAGAAACGACCATTGATGTGGAAGCGGACTCTGCGATGATGCGCGGTACCAGCGTCGCAGACCTCCGCAATCACTGGGATCGGCCGACCAATGCCTCGCTGGTGACCAGCGCAGACATTCCAGCCGCCCATCGCGAATTCGACAGGGCGCTGCGCAACTTGGGCACGCGTGTTGCTCAAGGCGAATAAATCTTTTACCCTAATCCGCAGCGCATACGCCACATTTTCCTACGCTGAGGTGACATAGGCTGGGACCAAAAGAGCAGTGTGCCCCATTCTCCTTTACACATTGATGGATTAGGAATACCTCTATGCCTCAGCTTTCTCTTACCCCTGCCCGCCGGGGGATGGTCATCGCGGGCGCCGCGCTAGTCGTCGCCACATGGATCTACTTGGTGCTTTTCCGCCCGACCGATTGGGAGTCCGTAGCGGGCTCCGCCGAAGCCTTGATCACCTTGGCCGGCTACCTCATTGGTGCGGTTCTGTTGCTTGCCGGCACCGTGCCGTCCCTGCCGGCTCGTACCATCGCCATTATTCCCATCGCGTTGGTTCTTAATATCGTGGTGGGCCAAATCATCGGTTCGAGCGGTATTCCGCTGTATATCGACTCCGTGGGAACCATCTTGGTAGCCGCCCTCGCAGGCCCCATCGCCGGGCTCGCTACCGGTACGCTGTCATCAGTGGTCTGGGGCCTGCTTAACCCGATGGCGCTCCCCTTCGCCGCCGTTTCCGCGGCTACCGGCTTCCTTTCTGGCTGGGCCATTCAAAAAGGTGCGTTCACCAAGATCTGGAAGGTCATCGTCAGTGGTGCCATTATCGGCATCATCTGCGGTATGCTCGCCGCTCCTGTTGCCGCCTTCGTCTACGGTGGTACGGCTGGTGTCGGTACCGGCGCGCTCACGTCCCTCTTCCGCGAACTGGGCAACTCCTTGATTGCATCCGTGACGATGCAGTCCCTCATCTCTGACCCACTGGATAAGGCCGTCGTCTTCCTTATCGTGTGGGCTGCCGTGAAATCCTTGCCCAAGCGCACCCGGGAATCCTTGCAGCCTCGCTAATGTATCGCCTTCACCCGTCGACGGTCCTCACCATTGCTGCGTGCGGTTGGCTACTCATCCTCGCTCTCAATAGCCCACTAACATCTGCACTGGTCGCAGGCGCAATGCTTGCCTATGGCGTGTGGGCCACGAGGTCCATCGCGATCGTCTTGGTCTCTGGGGCGCTCTGTGTTCCGGTGGCCTTATCGATGCTGGTGATCCACGCCCCTTATGGCGATAACCAACTGATTCCGCTGGTCACAACCGATGGCCTGCTTGTTGCCGCCACGCTAGCCCTGCGCTTTTTCGCGTTAATGGTGTGCTTCATCGTGGCGATGTCCGTGCTGCGAATTTCCGATATTGCGAAATGGCTCCAGGTCTCGCGCGCAGGACACAAAATTGCCTATATCGTTGGTGCTTCACTGCAGTCTTTACCGCAAGGTGCGCAAGCCTGGCGGACCGTCCGCGACGCCAACCAGCTGGCGGGAATCAAAGTGACGTGGCGCAATACTATTTCCCGGGTGGTCATCCCAGTGATTTCGCGCCTTTTGATTCAAGGCACCGAGCGTGGCCACGCCCTTGCCGCCGTGGGCTTTGATGAAGAGGGGACCAGGACCCTTTTGCGGCCGGTACCGGATTCAATCCTGTCCCGCGTGCTGCGCTACATCGTTCCCCTTGGAACCATAGGAGTCATGGTCTTTGTATGGATATAGACGATATTCAGCCAAGTAAGGGAAGCATCGTCCAAGTACTTGTGCCTTCGGATGCCATCGCCGAAAACGTGGCGCAAGAGCTGGGCGAAAAATTCTCTACGTCTGCCATCATCGGTACTGACTCTTCCGCGCAGATGAGCTACCTGCGCGATACCTGCATCGAAGAAGTGGTCCTAGGATTAGAAAACCAGGGTGAGGACCCAGCCCGCATGCAGGTGCGGGGAGAGGAAATGCTCGCGGCGGTGGGGCTCAGCGGTTACGCGGAGAAAAACCCCACCCAGCTTTCGGGCGGTCAGACGCGGAGGCTCGCCGCTGCATGCGTAGCGATCCGCGAGCCCGAGGTACTCATTATTTGTGAGCCGAGCGCGGGTCTTGACCCCACATCGTTGGCGATGATGGTGAAGCTATTGCATTCGCTGCGCAATACCTGCGTTCTTGCCGTGTCATCCATGCATTGGCCCGAATTGGGTGGGGAAGTCGTAGGGGAGATCCCACAACCAGCCCCAGTAAGCGTAGACGTGATTTCTTCTTATGGATCCCGGGGATCTCTTGGTCCGCTTACTGCGCGCCGCGGGCAAGAAAAGAAGCGGTGGTGGCAATCGGCGAAGCCTTCCGGCAATACCTTTAGCGTCGGACCGGTAACCATACCCATTCGCGGAGGGGGCGTGACTTGGTTGCGCGGGGCAAACGGTACTGGAAAAACGTCTCTCCTGCGCGCCGCCGCCGGCCTTGATGGGGCACAGCGCCCAGCTGAGCCCCGGGGATTGGTCCTCCAATCTCCTTATGACCAGGTAATATATTCCACCTTGGGTGACTTTGTTTCCGATAGCGCGTTACGGGAGCTACTAGAGCTTGATGCGGCTGAGCACCCGTTAGATCTATCCGCCTCCCGGCTCAGGCTGGCCCAAACGGCACATGTGGTGGGGATGGGCCACGGAATCTTGCTCATGGATGAGCCCGATAGCCTGCTTTCGCTAACGGACCGAGCACTGATGCATCAACTAATTCACGGCGCGCTGGAATCAGGAGCGGCAATAGTGCTTACATGCCACGATCCAGGCTTCGTCGAAGAGATCGCGCAGTATGTCTGTATCCAGGAAGTGGAACTTTCCAGCACCGACGGCAGACAAGAAGACACCAACTAAGCATGGCGGCGTTGAGCCGCAGCCTCCGCCTCCTGCTAAGAAAACAGAAAGGCGAAGGCTGATGCGCGGTTAGCGCTGTGGCGATTTAGAACTCCGGATCGATTGCTCCACCAGATCGAGGACACGCTCCAGACCATCCGTATCCCCTAAGGCGAGCCTATTAATAAACCCATCCATGAAGGTTTCCAAATAGCACACCAGGGTATCTATATCCACGTCATCTCGAAGGCGGCCTTGCTCTGCGTTGGATGCAAGTCGGGCGCGGATAGCCTCGTCACGAATGGACTGGTGTTCTTTCCACCGCGCGGCAAACGAGGGGTCAGTGCGCAATAGAGAAGTGATCTCTAGACGCGTGGCAAGCCAATCGTGGCGTTCTGGGTGACGCAACATTTCACGCATGACCTCGACGAGGCCATTATTAGCCACTACTTCTGCCTGGCGTGCGGCATCTTCGCGTGCTAGGGAAAGAAATAGAGATTCCTTGTCCCCAAAGTGGTGAAAAATGGCGCCGCGTGATTTCCCGGTGGCTTGTTCTAAGAGGCGGACAGTCGCGCCCTCATAGCCATGTTCGGCAAAGCACCGGCGAGCCCCAACGAGAATTTCGTGCCTGCGCCGATTTAACTCAGATTCACTCACGATTGGCATAGTGAGGTCGTCTCCTTTTAGGAATGATTAATACTTCAAGTTAAGTATGTTCTGAAACGAACATAGAACGACAATAAAGAAACGCGGGGCCGCAGAGCCCTCTACGGGAGAGAGCGGTGCGACCCCGCGTCTTCAAGCTCAGCGACGAGCACTAAGCCCAAAAAGCTTAGTACTTTTCCGTCGCATTAAGTGGCTTAGTTCTTCACCATCTGGCGCAGCACGTACTGCAGGATACCGCCGTGGCGGAAGTACTCTGCCTCACCCGGGGTGTCGATACGTACGTTAGCGTCGAACTCGACGGCGTCGTCAGAGTCCTGCTTGGTAGCGGTGACGTGAACGGTCTTCGGGATGGAACCGTCGTTGAACTCGGTGATGCCTTCGATGTCGAAGGTCTCCGTACCGTCCAGACCCAAGGACTCGTGAGACTCGCCATCAGGGAACTGCAGCGGGATAACGCCCATACCGATGAGGTTCGAGCGGTGGATGCGCTCGAAGGACTCGGTGATAACTGCCTTTACACCCAGAAGGTTGGTGCCCTTTGCAGCCCAGTCACGGGAAGAACCGGTGCCGTATTCCTTACCAGCGATAACGACCAGTGGGATGCCGGCTTCCTTGTAGTTCTCGCATGCATCGTAGATGTATGCCTGCGGTGCACCCTCTTGGGTGAAGTCGCGGGTGTATCCACCGGTCTCGTCCACCAGCTGGTTGGCCAGGCGGATGTTAGCGAAGGTACCGCGCATCATGACCTCGTGGTTACCGCGGCGGGAACCCAAGGAGTTGTAGTCAGAGCGGGAAACGCCGTTCTCGTCCAAGTACTGCGCGGCCGGGGTGCCCGGCTTGATGGCAGAAGCAGGGGAGATGTGGTCGGTGGTGACGGAATCGCCAAGCTTCGCAAGAACGCGAGCGCCCTTGATGTCCTCAACTGGGTCCGGCTCGGTCGGCATGCCCTCGAAGTATGGAGCCTTGCGGATGTAGGTGGAGTCCTCATCCCACTCGAAGGTCTCGCCCTCTGGAACATCCAGGTTGCGCCATGCGTCGTCGCCCTTGAAGACGTCGGCGTAGTCAGCCTCGTACATCTCGCGAGAGATAGCGGACTGGATGGTGTCCTCGATCTCCTGTGGGGTAGGCCAGATGTCCTTCAAGAAGACATCATTGCCGTCTTCGTCCTGGCCCAGCGGCTGGTTGTCGAAGTCGAAGTCCATGGTACCGGCAATAGCGTAGGCGATAACCATGATTGGGGATGCCAAGTAGTTCATCTTGACGTCCGGGGAGATACGACCCTCGAAGTTGCGGTTACCGGACAGAACTGCGGTAGCTGCCAAGTCGTTCTCATTGATGGCTGCAGAGACTTCCTCTGGCAGTGGGCCGGAGTTACCAATACAGGTGGTGCAGCCGAAGCCGGACAGGTAGAAGCCCATAGCCTCGAGGTCCTTCCAGAGGTCTGCACGCTGGAAGTAGCCATCGACAACCTGGGAACCAGGTGCACAAATGGTCTTAACCCATGGCTTGGAGCGCAGGCCCTTTTCGGCGGCCTTACGTGCAATCAAACCTGCACCCACCATGACGGATGGGTTGGAGGTGTTGGTGCAGGAGGTGATGGAGGCAATTGCCACCATGCCGTGGTCAAGGGTGTACTCGCCACCGTTATCAGGTTCAACGGTGATCGGGTTGGAGTGACGTCCCTTAGCACCAGCGGCGGCGGATTCGCCGTGGCCCTCGCGCGACTTGTTCAAACCACCGGTAACGTCCTCATCGCCAGGCGCGCCGCCCTCAGCGGACATGCGCTTTGCCTCTACGGAGGAGTCATCCACGCATACCTCGTCGGTGGTGTAGTTGGACAGGTCCTTACGGAACTGTTCCTTGGCCTCCGAAAGGAGGATACGGTCCTGCGGGCGCTTCGGACCAGCGATGGATGGCTCAACGGTGGACAGGTCGAGTTCGATGTACTCGGAGTACTCCGGCTCCGGAGTGTCCTCTGCCAGCCACATGCCCTGTGCCTTGGCGTACTGCTCGACGCGGTCGATCTGCTCCTGCGGGCGACCGGTGAGCTCGAGGTACTTGGTGGTCTCTTCGTCGATGGGGAAGATGGCCGCGGTGGAACCGAACTCTGGCGACATGTTGCCGATGGTGGCGCGGTTAGCCAGCGGGACGGACTTGACGCCATTGCCGTAGAACTCTACGAACTTCTGGACAACGCCGTGCTCACGCAGCATCTCCGTAATGGTCAAGACGACGTCAGTTGCGGTAACGCCGGTCGGGATTTCGCCGGTGAGCTTGAATCCGACGACCTTTGGGATGAGCATCGATACCGGCTGGCCAAGCATGGCAGCCTCTGCCTCGATGCCGCCAACGCCCCAGCCCAGGATGCCCAGGCCGTTTTCCATGGTGGTGTGGGAGTCGGTACCGATACAGGTATCCGGGTATGCAAGACCCTCGTTGTCAAAGACAACGCGAGACAGGTACTCGATGTTGACCTGGTGGACAATACCGGTTCCCGGAGGAACAACGCGGAAGTTGGAGAAGTTCTCAGCACCCCAACGCAGGAACTGGTAGCGCTCTTCATTGCGCTGGTACTCGATTTCAACGTTCTTCTCAAGAGCGTCGGTGGAACCAAAGGCCTCAACGATGACGGAGTGGTCAATAACCATCTCGGCCGGGTTCAGCGGGTTAACCTGGTCTGGCGTACCGCCAAGAGCGGACACGGCTTCACGCATGGTTGCGAGGTCGACGACACAGGGAACACCGGTGAAGTCCTGCATGAGGACGCGGGCTGGGGTGAACTGGATTTCAGTATCCGGCTCGGACTTTGGATCCCAATTGGCGAGGGCCTTGATGTGGTCCTCGTTTACATTCTTGCCGTCCTCATTGCGCAGCAGGTTTTCTGCCAGCACCTTGAGGGAGTACGGCAACTTCTCCATGCCAGGAACCGTGTTGATGTCAAAGTAGTCGTAAGACTTGCCGTTGACATCAAGGGTCTTCTTGGCATCGAAGGAGTTCAAGCTTTCAGTCACAGGGAGCTCCATTCCTTGTTGATAAACAGTCTGTTCTGTTTTGTACTCGCCGCCTGCTGGAGATGCGGGATAAGCAAAAGGTGCGCGACCACATAGTGGTCGAGACGAAGCCATGGGGCCCGCAGTGCCAAAGACGGCAAAGAACGCGATGGTTCACCTATTTATTGTAGAGGTAAAAACCTTCCGTTGCTCCAATTGTAACGGGACAAGCGTTCTGTTTAAAGCTTTTTGCCGTACTCGGCGCGTTTACTGTGTAGGCGGCGGCGGTAACCTTTATCTTTAATGAAGAAAGACCAAGGAATATGCGCAAGGCATAACCCCCGATCTCGGGTGCACGAGCCCCGGCTATAATTAAGAAGAGGGAAGAGGATTGAATGGTTCCGGGTGAAGTGGACGTCCCGCAGTTGGCTCAGCAGCTCAAGCAGGACGGCGTAGCTTATTCTGCACCCTCGCTGGAATCGGATGCTCAGCTAAATGCACACGTCGCCGAGCAACTGCGTGAGGGCGACGGGATTGCCGTGGTCGATGTTTCTGTTTTCAAGGCCGCCGACGCGCGCGACATTGCACAAGAGCTTTATGATGCTACCAATCTGCACACCGTCATCGTGCAGACCCCGCGTCATGTCTCCTCGGTTAGCGAGAACTATAGCCGCGCGGATATTGAATCTTCCCAAGCGCAATTAAGGCCAGGACTGAACCAAGTCGATCTTGTGCAGCAGTACTATGCAGGGCTTGAGCAAAGCAGCTTTCCGATGGTCGCCGTCGTCGCCGTCGTCGCCATACTCGCCCTCCTTTTCGGCGGCTTAAGTTATTGGCGTGCCTCCCATCATCGCGAAATTCGGGATAAGTAGCGGCCATTAAGGGGGCTCGATCTGGAGAGAGCGGACGCATCAAGGCGTCCAAGCGTATCCAACTTCTAACTATGTTTGTTCGAAAAAGTAGAAGAAAATTTTCCGTTTTCGGCGCTCGGCGCGCCCCAAAACCATCCGTCGAAGCGAGCTAAATTTTACGGCTGCAAGAGCGTCGTGGCGCACCGCACCGAAGGAACTCGCGGTGCCTACCCTGAGATTTATGGAAAATGATGTTCAGACATTGGCGTAATCCATCGGTTCTTTATGGGCGGCCCTCGGGCGACTCCGGGTCGTTGCGAATGAAGAAAACTCCCATTGCCTAAAAGTGTCAGGGGAGCGGGGGAGGGGCAAAAGTAAAGGCTTAGTGGTTGATTTTCACTGGGGGAGTGGTTCTACTGCGGTGAAATGGCCCCGATTTGGCTGCAGCTCATGACGCACGGCCCTCGGAATATAAAAACCAAAGTGGCGAACATCACAATAACGGGTTGGTAACAAAATTATTGCAGGTTAGGTACGAATGTTGCGTCATGTGGTTTAACTTGACTCCACGTAATTAAGTGGAATGTGTGCGAAAAGGGCGTGTCGTGACGTATGGTTCGAGTGTCGACTCAAGAGACGTGAATATCTTCTTGAGTTCATGGGCTTAGCCTTGACGGTCAATTGAAGATTCGCACGGGTATGTGGGGAAGCACGCCTCGCGGGAATTGAGGAATTGGCGGTTCTTGGAAGTCAATGAACCACGAGGGAACTCTCGAACGGGAGAGTAGAAAAACTTTTCACTTGAGCGATGACAATGTTCGAAAAATAAACATCAACCCACCTTCCTTAAAAGTGGTGAGACGAGTTCGCTAGAGCTCCATCGTGTGGGTATGCGGGTGTGGTTCTTTGTCGAGCCCTTCGATAGTGGATTCTCGGTCAAGCGGAATCCAGATACGAGGTTCGCTGAGAAGCGCAGTCGGGTACGTGCAGAATGAGAGAATGAGGGAACCGGAATCACACTAGGGCCAGCATCGTGTGGCCTGTTCATGGTTTGTGGCCACTTGCCCTCGCACGAATGGGTACACGCATAAAGCTGTACCTCCACTGCGCCGCGGCGAGTCGTGCCAAGGATCATAGGGCAGTTCTCACTGTGCCAAGCGCAGCGTGCGAAAGGGTCTGGACTCTGCCAGCTACCTAAATTCACTGCACGTCACAAGTGGAGCTCGATGAAGATGCGCCAATCTGAGATTGGCACTGCGATGGGAGAGTTGTAAATGCTCCCAGTAGCGTTAGAGCGCTCACGTTCACAATGAACCGCGTAGGACACGTGGAGAAAATGCACCATCCTTGTCGCTGGTATGGGGAAATAGTAGCGATTGTTGGACAGCGTGACGTGAGGCTACTGAGCTCAAGCATCAGTTGCATAGAGCTTTAATTGACGTGCGCACTCCCTAGGTGAAGTCTCTACAATTTTCGGGCTCATGTGCCATGTACATCCTGGGGCCGCGGGCTGCCAGGGCGATAACGCATACCCATAAGCCCATAAGCCTTTGGGTGTGAGCTATCGGATTCGGAATATCGCAAAGAAGACTCTGGGCTTGCTGCTGTGCGAAATGCGCAAGCTTCAGTGTCTCGGGCATTCCTATGCCCAAGTGCGGCACATTGCGTCCCATTCTTTAAAAGGGAGGTGGTCCAAACAAGGAGAATTCCAGTGGCCACCATTCGTCTACCGCGCATCCGACATGTTCGTGCAACTATCGCTGCAGTCATAGGTGTCGCAGCGCTATCGCCCCTGACGTCCATCGCTCCTGCCGGAGCAGATGAGCTCCTCGATCCCGCCCAGGCCGGTGCGGTTGAAGAAGTTCCAAGCACCGATGCAGATGACTCCATTGCCCGCGCCGTATCCAACGTTGATGCTCAGCAGCGGGACGTAGATCAGCTGCGCCAGCTGCTCGACCAGGCGGAGGAGCAAGCGGTGGCCGCGACGGAGCGCATCGCCCAGCTTTCGGCCGATCCTGCGGTTGCGGACGACGCGGCAGAGTTTGACCAAGCTTATGCTGAAAAGCGTGCAGCCGAATCGGCAATGGTCGAGCACCGCCGCAACTTAGCCCAGCGGGAGGCTCAAATGAATGCCACCCGCAACTTCGCTGAGGCCTCTTTTGCCCACCAGCAGCAGGCGGTGGAAGTGACCCAGCAGGGCGACCTTCCAAAGGTACAAAATCAAGATGAAAACCTTGACTTTAAGGTAGACGCGGATGCGCTTTCCGGCGATCCCGTCAAGCCGCAAGGCTTGAATAAAGACAAGGCTCAAAACTTTACCGACGAGATTGTTCCGGATGAAACTGCGCTTCCTGAGGTGACGCACGATGACGCCGTCGTAGAGGGGCGGGCGGATGCGGCCACCCCGAAGGCGGAGTTCGGCACCGCACTTAATCAAGGAGCAACGCCGTCTTTTAACACGGTGGACTACGGTACCGGTTCCTCGGCATCGGATGTTATGGACATCGCAGGCGATCTCGCCGCAGCCGTTGATCAAGACGATATGCGGGCACTGATGGACGGATCTGCAGACCTGTTGGGCATTGGCAGCCCGAATACGGCGCCATCGGCAAGCACTGATCCTTCCGCCACCGGTCAAGGGCCCGCAGCGCCATCTAACCCTGCTCCGGGCAATAGCAGCCAGATTGAGGCGGTGATCGCTCGCGCAGAATCTGTCATCGGAACCCCATACGTGTGGGGCGGTGGCGACAACAATGGCCCAACTGGCGGCCTCCGGGACGGCGGCATCGCCGATAGCTTTGGTGACTACGGACGGAGCGGTTTTGATTGCTCTGGATTGACTAAGTACGCGTTCGCCGCGGCCGGCTTGGACCTTCCGCACTACTCCGGTGCGCAGTACCAAATGGGCAATAAGGTTTCGCGTGACAACTTGCAGCGCGGCGACCTCATCTTCTACGGCGCCGGCGGCAGCCAGCACGTTGCGATCTACTTGGGCAATGACCAAATGATTGAGGCCCCGCAGTCTGGCCAGAATGTACAGGTCTCCCCAGTGCGCTGGGCTGGTGCGACCCCGGAGGTCGTGCGCCTTCTCTAATTCTCAGCCTTGTGGTTGCTACTATTTAGGGCATGACTGACGCACAGCATCCTGCCCAAAATTTCGACGCCCTCCTCGTTCTTTCTTTCGGTGGCCCGGAAGGAAATGAGGAGGTCGTTCCGTTTTTAGAGAACGTGACGCGGGGCCGCGGAATTCCGCGCGAGCGCTTAGAAGTAGTGGGCGAGCATTATTACCACTTTGACGGGGTAAGCCCGATCAACGGCCTGAACCGGGAGATTATCAGTAACGTCGAAGGCGAGCTGAAAAAACGCGGACATAATCTGCCGGTTTATTTTGGCAATCGGAACTGGCACCCCTTTGCCACAGCTACCGCAGAGAAGATGGCGGAAGAAGGGATTCGCAGGGTGGCCGTCTTCGCCACCTCCGCTTGGGGTGGCTACTCGGCGTGCCGGCAATACGATGAAGACATTGCTGCGATGCGGCAACACCTTGCAGATAATGGTCTGCCAGAAATCGAGTTCACCAAGATTCGACAATTTTATGATCATCCCAAGTTCATCGCGGAGATGGCCGATGCCGTCGCCGAAGCCTGGCGGCGTATTCCCGCCGAGAAAACGGGCAGCGCGCGCATGCTGTTTACGGCCCACTCGGTGCCGAATGCACACGATAATGTCGGTGGTGCAGACGGGGACAAGAACCTTTATTCCCGGCAAGTAGCCGAAGCCTCCCGCTTAGTGGCCGAGCGCGTCGGAATTTCGGATTACGACTTGGTGTGGCAATCGCGCTCCGGTAACCCGAAGACGCCGTGGCTGGAGCCGGACATCGTTGACCACACCACCGCACTCCATGAAAAAGACGGGGTAGGCGCCGTAGTGGTGTGCCCCATCGGTTTTATCTCCGATCACATGGAGGTCATCTGGGACTTGGACTCTGAACTGCAAGCTGCCGCCGATGAGATGGGAGTACAGGTCGAGCGCGCCCGTACCGCTGGCCCCTCCCAGCGGTTTGCGGACATGGTCGTGGATCTGGTGGAAGAACTCGAACAGGGGAAACCGTGGGAGACCAGCGGGAATGTCACCGTACAAGGGTGTACCACCAACGGCGCGCCCTGCGCTGCAGGCTGCTGCGATATTCGCGCCCACTAAAAGTACTCTGGGCGGGCCTGCTCTAGCGAGCGAATTCCGCTGCTGAATAAGCCACTCCCGTCATCCGCGCTTGCCGGATATGGCGCCATAAGCGGAGGAGCTGCGGATCGAGGCTGTGATCGTTGATCCTATCCGTGACGGTTTCGATGATCGCGGCAACGCGGTCCGCGCGAGCAAAGAGTTTCGCAGCCCGGGGCGGGGTGGCCGGTGGCAGGCCGGGCGTGTCATAAAAATCGCTCAGGGTCCCCACCGTGAGCCGGGGATTAGTCAGCGCGGTGGACTGGTAGCCGGTGGCCGTAATGAGATCGGCGGATTCATCCGTCGCCTTAGTTAACAAGGCATCCGCTTCGCCGGGGCTCAGCCATGCCGGTGAAGGTAGCGGCTGATCCTCGCGGATTACCTGCCATGCCGTGTGAGCTCGATGGGGGTGGGGGACAAGGACGAGCGAAACTTCCGGATCGTTGGTGCGCACAACGATGGCGCCCGCTGAACTTTGCGCGGCCGCACGGGCAGAGTCTGATCCTGCGGGAAGCGCCGGCGCTTCACCCGGGCCAGATAAAATAAGCCGGAGAAGAGGCTCCCCGCCCGCGCCTGGCTGAGAAGTGAGCTCCTTCGTTTCGGCGCGCAGCAAGGCGAGCAAATCGATGAAGGGAGATTCATCCAAGCATTCGGGGCGCCCGCCCAGCTCTGTCAGGGCATCGAGCAGCTCATCTGTTGTCTCATGTCCCCACAACCACGCAGCTAGCCAGATGGCAGAGTTTTGGAGAGGGGACCAGACTTCGGCGCGCATATCCATGGCGAGCAAGTGTAGTAGATAGACTATCGGGCCATGAGTTTAGATCCTTATGGCGGAGATATTTTTGCTGGGCACCGACGCAGCAAGCCCACCCAGTACCCAGAAGTGCCCGCAGAACCGGGCATGGTGGTAGAAGTGCGCGGTGATGACTTTGTGGGCGCCGTTTTAGGCGTGGATAAGACCGTCTTTGGTGAGGTCGTACGGCTAGAAGACCGCCACGGCGTCGAGCGAGTATTTAACCTCATTAAAGGCGGATTCTTGGTAGAAGGTCAGCCGGTGACGCTTACGAGGTACGTGCCCAAGCAAGCACCCCGCAAATCAAACTCGGGCTCTAGGCGTGTAGAAAACGTAGAGGCCAAGGTGGCAGCGCCATCACGCATTTGGGTCGAAGGCGTCCACGATGCCGCCATTGTGGAAAAGGTATGGGGGCACGATCTACGCGTAGAAGGCGTGGTCGTGGAATACCTGGAGGGCTTAGACAACCTCGAAGAAAGGCTCGCCGAATTTCAGCCTGGCCCCGGCCGTCGGGTCGGCGTGCTCGCGGACCACCTGGTCAAAGGGTCGAAAGAAACGCGAATGACCGAGTCTGTGGGGGAGCACGTTCTAGTTACCGGCCATCCCTTCGTGGATATTTGGGCGGCAGTAAAACCGCAACGGGTAGGCCTGCAAGCATGGCCGGAGGTACCGCGGGGTGAAGATTGGAAAACCGGAATCTGCCGCCGCGTGGGGTGGTCCGATCCCTCCGATGGGTGGCGCCACGTTTATAACGCGGTCCATTCCTTCAGGGACTTAGACTCGAGCCTGATTGGTGCGGTCGAGCGCCTGGTGGATTTTGTGACCACGCCTGAACTGCGCAAATCAGACCTTGTCTAAGCCCCCAGTAAGCGACGCTTTCTCGGTTTAGGCTAGATTGGCGCGTTCAATGAGGTTGACCGCTAATTGCCACCCGGCCATCTCGGCGCTCCAGCCCGCGGCTTGCAGCCTTTGGGACATCGCCTGTTTGGAAATTCCCAATTCTTCTGCGGCCTCATTTTGATTGAGCCCCGCCCTTACAAGGGAGGTTGCCTCGCGGCCCTCGATGGTGCGCTTATTGAGCACGTATCCAATGAGCGCGAAGGCGGCGGCGATATCGCTCGCCTCCGCAGAACGGCCGCGCTTATTGAGCTTGGTGTAGACCTGCCCCATGCGCGCGGAATTTTTGAGCGCCGCGGTAGCCACGTGGCGCGCGCTTTCTTCGTCTGCCTGGTTGCCAGGGCTGATGCCGATGCCGATGGCCCAGTCGCCATCGGCAAGCAAGGCCATGACGACCTCACACACTGCGGTGGCGGAGTCGACCACGGCGCAAATATCCTCGACGCCAAGGACGTGAAACTCGCCGACGCCCTCGAGGGTGGATAGCGCGGCGGCCGAGCGCTGTACGAGCTCAGCGCGGCGCACGGAACGCCCACGGTAGCGGGCATGGACAGCGAGCACGAGGATCCTCCTTTATTGCGAGCAGTTCGTTACAGTCTACCGCTTAACCTTGACTGGACGGGAGTTGGCAGGCGCGAATCGAGCACAAGCCCGCCGATACCGGCGAGGGCAAAGACGATAAAGGCAACGATGATCCCGGGACTGGCCGTGCCAGTAAGCGCATCGCCGAAAAAGACACCGATGACCGTGGTGGGAATCGAGCCGACCAACGTAGCGACCGTAAAGTGCGAAACGCTGATGGGGGTAAGCGCGGCGACATAGTTGAGAAGGCTGAAGGGCACTCCCGCCACCATGCGCAGGGAAGCGATGGCCAGCCAACCGCGCCGCTCCAGGTGGGTATTGATGGTATAAACCGCGGGATGGGCAAGATGCGGCCTCATCCATTCTCCGAGCAGGCGGCGCACAATCAGCAACGATAATACGGCCGAGATGGTGAGCGCGAGCAGCGAGATAGCAAGGCCCTGCCAAGGGCCGAAAAGGATACCCGCTGCAACCGTCCAGATGGTTCGGGGCAGGGGAAATTGCGTAAATATGACATAACCTAGCGTGAAGGCGACCGGAAACCACGCGCCAAGGCGGGCAGCGGCGGCCCGCATCTGGGAGAGGTCGGGAATGTCGAGCCAGATAAAAAGCGCAGCTCCAGCAAGTGCGAGCGCGATGATGAGTATCCAGCGTCGCGGCGACCACGCACGGATTGAGCCCCAAGCTGAGTGGGTGAGTTGAACGCAGAAGCTACCAAAGCTGCGTATCCAATCCCGGAAAGTGGTCATGCGTTTGTATCGTAGTCGGCTCGGCCGGGCTGATAGAAAAGAGCTGTACTTATAGAAAAATCTCGAGACACCATAGGAACGATGTCTCGAGATTTCACAGTGTGCCCGGAGGGGTGTCTGGTTCCATGACATCGTTCCGCATGTCTCATGAGATCGTTCCGGTTCGCCCTGCAAGAATGTCTCACCACATCGATCCGGCAGACAACCCATGGATGAAAATGCCCCAACTGGGCAAAAAGGAATGTCTCGAGACATCGTTCCAACAAGGTCATAGTGCGTTAACGTCAAGCAGATAGTTACACGTACCTTAAGCTCAGCTTCCACCGAAGATAGCAGGCACGCGAGAGGCTCAAAAGTGCCTCGTCGCAAAGTTCTGGCGCCCGCAGAACCTGCATCGAAGGCTTACATTCCGCACCGAACAGTACTTCGCCCGGGCAGATTCCATCGGGCGTCGACGATCCATGAATCGGGAAATTAAGCCACAAAGATCCTAAAGTTTTGAACATTTTTGGGCACCGCAAAAAAGAAAAATCTCGAGACACCATAGGAACGATGTCTCGATACTTCACAGTGTGCCCGGAGGGGGACTTGAACCCCCACGTCCGTTAATAGGACACTAGCACCTCAAGCTAGCGCGTCTGCCATTCCGCCACCCGGGCAGGGTGTTTACAACCTCTCGGTTGGGCACCCCGAAACTTTATCGTGTTCCGCTATCGGAATACAAATCGCCAGGTAAATCCTCATAAACCGCACGATTTCAAGGCGGGGAAATACATCCTTGTAACTTGGTAGGCCGCAGCGCCTAGATAGGAGCACGGCCTGACACCAGCCGCACGGTTGTGGGGTGAGTGGGAGGGGCATCGACAAGCGCGTGTGATCTGCGGTACAAAGGGGTACATGACTTCTTATGCAGATGACACTCGATTCCCCGGACCTGACCCCTACGCTCCGCTGCGCGATCTCCCCAGCTTCGGGCTGTCTTCTACCGACTTGGTAGAAGGCGATGAGATCCCAGAAAAGCACCGCGCGCCGGAAAGCGTGTCCCCACAGCTGGCATGGTCCGGACTGCCGGAGGGAACCAAGTCTTTGGCGGTTACCTGTTTTGACCCAGATGCACCGACTGCCTCCGGTTTCTGGCACTGGGCCGCTTTTAATATCCCCACCGATGTCTCCGAGCTGCCCACCAATGCCGGCGCGGCAGAGGACCTTGGCATCGACGGTGTTATCAGCCTGCGCAATGATTCCGGCAACCGCACCCATTTTGGTGCCAACCCACCGGCCGGCCACGCGCCGCACCGCTACCTCTACGCGGTCCACGCCGTAGACGTAGAAACCCTTGATATCGATCCGGATTCTTCCCCGACCGTCCTCGGCTTCAACCTGCACTTCCACGCATTGGGCCGGGCAATCCTTTGGGGCTGGTACGAGGCCAAGTAATGGCGAGTTCCGCTCCTAAAAACCCAGTGACCCCACCCGCAGCGCTGCGGGTGGGCGGCGCTTTTTTGGTCGTCGCTTTTGTGCTGGTCCTATTCGCCCTCATCTCCGTTTTTAGCGATGGATGGGGCGCACCCTTTGTCTGGACCTACAGCAACCTCGCGATCATTATCGCTGCGGTGATGGTGGGTGCATTCAGCACGATGAGCAAGGAGCATGCTGGTAGTCGCGCGCAGATTATCGCCCTGGCAATGGCGGTGGCCTTGATCATTGCTAGCCGCTTTCTGCCGCAGCACGAACTTCTGATTCAGCAGCAGTATTGGCTGCTCTTTTATGCCGGCATGTCCGCCATCTGTGCCTTAATTTTGCGGCGCAGCGTCATGGCGACCTCTTAAGCAGCCCTTCAAACAAGCAATGCCACGTGTTTATACACGTGGCATTGTGCTATCTGGTGGGCTGCTAGTTTATCGCCTTCCACGGCAGATTGGAGCCTACGGCCTCAGAAATATTGTTCAGGCCATGGGTGCGAATTTGCTTGGCGATGCCCCTGTGAATATCCCGAATCCAGTCCGGACCACCGTAGATAAGGCCGGTATAGCCCTGGAGGAGGCTGGCACCGGCGGCAATCCGCTCCCACGCTTGCTCCGGGGTGGTAATCCCGCCGACGGAAATCAGAACAAGCTGCGAGCCCACGCGCGCGTTAAGTCGGCGGAGCACCTCTAAGGAGCGCTCGGCCACGGGTGGGCCGGAAATTCCACCGGCGCCAAGGGCTTCTACCTCCGCGCGGGGAGTATTCAGTCCCTCGCGGGAGATGGTGGTATTGGTGGCGACGATGCCGGCAAGGCCCAGTTCCACGGCGAGATCGGCGACGGCATCGACATCGGCATCCGAAAGATCTGGTGCGATCTTGACCATGACGGGAACATCGGTGGATTCTTGCACGGCGCGCAGGATGGGGCGAAGCGATTCGACCGCCTGCAGGTCCCGCAGCCCGGGAGTATTGGGGGAGGAGACATTGACCACCAGGTAGTCCGCCAGACCGCCTAAAACGGAAGCAGAGCGGCGGTAATCATCCACGGCGCGTTCTGCCGGGGTGACCTTGGTTTTGCCGATATTAATACCGATGACGTCGTTGTACCGGCGCTTGCGCAGGTTTTCTGCTACGGCGGCAGCGCCCTCATTATTAAAGCCCATCCGGTTTAAGATCGCGGCATCTTCTTTGAGGCGGAAGAGGCGGGGAGTCGGGTTGCCCGGCTGCGCCTGCGCCGTGACGGTGCCCAGTTCGGCGTAGCCGAAACCAAGCGGCGACCAGGCATCGGCAGCCGCGGCGTTCTTATCAAAACCGGCCGCGAGGCCAAGCGGGCGCGGGAAGGTGATCCCGCAAACTTCTTGTTTCAAGACTGGATCATTGACAGGCAGGATGCGGTCAAGCGTGCGATTGGCGGGCCCTGCCGCGTGCAGGATGTGCAGGCCGGAGTTGATTATGCCGTGGATGCGCTCGGGGCTTAAGCGAAACATCCCGCGCAACGCCAGCTGATAGGCGCTTTTGCGCAGCGAATCAAAGGTCGAAACCATGGATTAAGACTCCTTTTTCAGGTGCGGATCCGCCACGAACTGCAGCCCCTGGCCGGATGCGGAGGCAACCACGATGGTGCCATTGGAAAGAGCGGAAATATTTTGGGCATCGGCAAGCGTGGCAAAGTCGCCGCGGGATTCGGGAACGCCCTTGTCAATGGAATAGGCGTGCGCGGTGTTGTTATCGGTGGTGGTGACCCATGCGAGCTCGCGCGAGTCATCCCAGGTTACCGCCCAGGGAGTGCCGTCCACCACGCCGTATTGGTGCAGGCGGACGACGTCATCGGAAGTATAGACTGCGATCCGGCCGCCCTCGGTATCGGAGGCGAGCACGACGCCGTTATTACCCACCGCGATTTGGCCGACACCCTGGCCAGCGCGCAACCGGCCGCCGGCGCGGTCATTGGGCCAATCGATATTCTGGATCGTGGAATCCGAACGCTGAATGCGCACAATCCCGTCATCGCCATCCGCATTGGGAACGGCGAGCATCTGGTCCGATCCGGCCTCTACGGAGATTTCGCCGTCCCGCGTGCCATCCTTGTACCGGCCCACCACAGCGGAATCGTCTGCGGTGACAAAGACCTCGCCGGTCGAAATCTGGGTAGCGGCGGTGACCTGGAAGCCCTCATCCATGTTGATTTCTTCCGGTGATTCCGGCGCAGAAGGATCGATGAGCAAGACCTTGTCCTGGCAAGCCAAGACGAATCCAGATTCAGAAGAGCTTAAATCGCCGCAGGTGGAATCGATATCGATGCTCTTAGCCTTGTTGGCCCCAAAGTCATCCTGGCTGCCAATGTGCACCTGGTCTGCGGTGCGAACGGCAATCGTATCTTTTACCGCAGCCAGATCCGTAATGTCTTCATCGAAATCGATGACCGTGCCGGTAGGATCGGTGTCACTGGGAGATGCGGCCGGGGTGGCGTTGCCCTTTACCGCGGTTTCGGGATCACCGCCTACGCCCACGGTGGAATCGCAGGCGGCCAGCGCAGCAGTGGAGAGTGCTAGCAAGCTGGATAGTACGAATGTGGAGCGGGATCGTGATTTCACGGATACTTATCCTAACAGCGCGCGTTGTGATTTCCCGAAGCCGTGCGCGACGGTAGTGTATGGCGGGTGATTTCTGATACCGCGACCGAAGCAGTTTCTTGGGCACAAGTTATCGTCTTATCCATTGTGCAGGGCCTTACGGAGTTTCTCCCAGTAAGCTCCTCGGGGCACCTGCGCATTGTTTCTGAGCTCTTTTGGGGCAACGACGCCGGCGCTTCTTTTACCGCCGTTATCCAGCTCGGCACCGAGCTTGCCGTGCTGGTTTATTTCGCCCCGATGATCTGGCAAATCTTATCCGGGTGGTTCCGCGGGTGGACCAATCCCGCCTCGCGCGGGCAGGACTGGCGCATGGGCTGGATGGTCATCGTCGGATCCATTCCCATCGGCGTCATCGGTTTGGTCTTTGAAGACGCCATTCGTGGGGCGCTGCGCAACCTGTGGATCACTGCCACGATGCTGATCGTCTTCTCCTTCGTCTTCATCGCCGCAGAGCGCGTCGGCTCCAAAAAGCGCGGTTTTGAGGAGCTGACGATGAAAGATGCCATCATCATGGGTCTGTGCCAGTGCTTGGCGTTGATTCCTGGCGTGTCACGTTCGGGCGGCACCATTTCCGGTGGTCTTTTCTTGGGTCTCGATCGCGAGGTGGCCACGCGTTTTAGCTTCCTCTTGGCCATTCCGGCAGTACTGGCGTCGGGGCTTTTTTCGCTTCCCGATGCCTTCGCGCCCGAGGCCGGCCAAGCCGCTTCCGGTATGCAGCTGCTCGTCGGTACCGGCATCGCCTTTGCCTTGGGCTACGCCTCGATCGCGTGGTTGCTGAACTTCGTGGGCAACCACTCCTTTGCGTGGTTCGCGGCCTACCGCATCCCAGTAGGCATTATCGTGATGATTCTGCTGGCCTTGGGAGTCCTACAGCCCATTTAAATCCACCCATAAAGAAGCGTTAGTATAGGTGCCATGCATTCTTGGCCAACACCTTCTTTTAGCCCCGTCCCAGGCGATGCGGCACAGCTCTATCTCTACGATTCCGCGAATCAAACCAAGGCCCCCGTGCAGGTAAAGGGGGATACCGCCACCATGTACGTGTGCGGCATTACCCCGTATGATTCGACCCACTTGGGTCACGCAGCCACCTATCTCACTTTTGACCTGATTTACCGGCAGTTCTTGGATGCAGGCAAGAAGGTTAATTACGCGCAAAATATCACCGACGTCGATGACCCACTCTTTGAGCGCGCGGAGCGCGACGGCGTTGATTGGCGCGAACTCGGCACCTCCCAGATCGACCTTTTCCGCTCCGATATGGAGCTTTTATCGGTCATCCCGCCGCAGCACTTCATTGGTGCCATGGAAACAGTCGATGAGATCGTGGACATGGTGCAAAAGTTGCTGGATAACGGCGCCGCTTACGTGGTGGATGACCCTGAGTATCCCGATGTGTATGCCTCCATCGATGCCACCGAGGAATTTGGTTATGAATCCAACTACTCGATGGAACAGATGCAGGAATTTTTTGCCGAGCGCGGCGGGGACCCCGATCGTCCAGGCAAGAAGCACCCCATGGATGCCCTGATTTGGCGTGCCCACCGCGAAGGTGAGCCGGCGTGGGAGTCTCCCTTCGGTCCAGGCCGCCCCGGCTGGCACATCGAGTGCTCTGCCATCGCCACCAACTACTTGGGTAGCACCTTTAATATCCAGGGCGGCGGCAGCGATCTGAAATTCCCGCACCACGAATTTTCCGCCGCGCATGCAGAGGCCGCATTGGGCGTTGACCGCATGGCGCAGTTTTATGTCCACACCGGAATGATCGGCCTGGACGGCGTAAAAATGTCCAAGTCCCTGGGAAACCTTGTCTTCGTGCACAAGCTTGTGGAGCAGGGCGAGGATCCCTCCGCTATTCGCCTCGGCGTATTTTCCGGTCATTACCGCGCCGAGCGGGACTGGTCCGATGAGGTGCTCGACCAGGCCAAGAACCGGCTGGCCACTTGGCGCTCTGCCCTCGAAACCCCTGGGTCCCTGTCGGCTGCGGAAGGTGCGGTAGCGGGGCTTCGCCAAGCACTTGCCGATGACCTCGATACCCCCACTGCGCTGCGCGCCATCGACGATTGGGCAGGCAGCGACCGTGGCGAAGACGAGGAAGGCGCTGCAGAGTTGGTGCGTACAGCACTTAATTCGCTGCTCGGCGTGCAGGCCTAGCCAACTTAAGGCAATATCGACAGCATGAGCATTCGCGCAGATTTCCAACCCACCGTTGATGAGTTCATTGCTGATCTTAAGTCCTTTGCCACCGGCGATTACCTCAAAGACGAGGAGAAAGAGTTCTGGGAGGCGCCGTTTGACGCGGCGGTGCTCCCAGAACTTAAAGGCCATCTCGAGCAGATGTTGGATGGGCTGGACGGTTTGCCGGACGATCCTGATGGCGGCCAGCTCGCCGCGGTATTGAATAAGACCGTGCAAAAACTCGCTACCTTTAATCGCAAACAGCACGATGCCGTGGTGGAGCCGGAGGAAAAGGAAGAAATCGCCGAGCTTATGTACAACGCTTCTGCGGCTACCGGTGCCGATGATGAGGCACTCTCACAGATCCCCGAGTTGGACTTCTAAAAACCTTTACGCCTGCAGCCTACTGTGGGTAAATTTCTACGGTGACGTTGATTGATCACCGCGCAGCGCGAATATTTCCTCCCCGTTGGGCCGTAGTTCCATGCCGGAAAAGCCGGTGGAGTGTGTATGACCACAGAAAGTGATTCCCAGCCTTTGTCCCGTCCCGCGGCGATTTTCTGGGATATGGATGGCACCTTGACCAACTCAGAGCCCTTGTGGGGTGAGGCGACGTACTATCTTTCGGAAGTGCTGGGCAAGCGCCTGACACCCAGGCAACGCATGGATACGGTCGGGGCTACCTTTCCTACGACGCTGCGCATTTGCGCTGATAATGCGGGAGTTTCCTTGGGCGAAGGCGACGTCGAAGCCTACCGGCGCAAGATGTTTGATTATGTGAAGACTCTTTTTGCTGGCCGCCTAGAAATCTTTCCCGGAATCCCGGAGCTTTTAACCGCGCTGCACCAAGACGGCATGCCGATGATGGTCACGACGAATACGGATCGCGACGTCGCGGACGCAGCCATCGCGGTAATAGGCCGGGAGTATTTCGTGGACACTATTTGCGGTGATGAAGTCCCCACCGGCAAGCCCGCTCCAGACATGTACTTGGAAGCGGCTCGGCGCCTTCAACTTGATCCAGCTCAGTGCCTCGTATTCGAAGACTCTCCGGCCGGTATGCGCGCGGCCGTTGCCGCGGGGTGCACCGTTATCGGTTTGCCCGAGGATGAAGGCGTGGAAGTACCGGAGGGGGTAGTGGAGATCTCCCGGCTGCGCGATTCTCGCCACCTTGCGGGCGCACGCCATGTAGATGTCTATGAATGGTTCCGGGCTATCCAGGAAATGAAATAAAATCCTTCGCATTGACCGCTTACCTGTGGAACAATAGGTAGCTGTGAAGGATTTTGAGACACTTTTTGCTGAGCTACTGAACAAAGCAGACCAGAAGCCCGAGGGCTCTGGGACCGTCCAGGCGTTGGAAGAAGGCGCCCATCATATTGGCAAAAAGATCATCGAAGAGGCAGGCGAAGTATGGATCGCCGCCGAATACCAGTCCGACGAGGAACTGGCGGAAGAAATGTCGCAGCTTATCTATTGGACGCAGGTCATGATGATCAAGCGCGGCCTGCGGCCTGAAGATATTTATAAATACCTATAACTTGTTGCCCACCTGCGGTGGAGCAGACTTCCTGGAGAACAGCATGATCAAAATTGCAGTACCAAATAAAGGTTCCCTATCAGAAGCGGCTTTAGAAATCCTTGGTGAGGCCGGATACAAGGGACGCGGTCACTCCAAAACCCTAAATGTGGTGGATCTAGACAATGGGGTGGAATTTTTCTTCCTCCGCCCGAAGGATATCGCAATCTATGTCGCCCGCGGCGTGCTCGACCTCGGGATCACAGGGCGCGATTTGGCGCTCGATTCCAACGCCCAATTTAAAGAAGTCCTCTCACTTGGCTTCGGTGACTCAACATTCCGCTACGCCGCACCCCAAGGAGAAGGGTGGGATATCTCTCACCTTGAGGGCAAGCGCGTAGCAACGTCGTACCCGAATTTGGTCCGACAGGACTTGGCGGAGAAGGGGATTTCCGCCGATGTGATCCGTCTCGACGGCGCGGTGGAAATATCCATCCACTTAGGTGTGGCCGATGCCATTGCCGATGTCGTGTCAACTGGTACTACGCTGCGACAGCAGGGTTTGGCACCCTTTGGTGAGCCCATCGTCAGCTCGGAAGCTGTCGTCATTAAACGCCACGATGCAGAGGTGACGCCGGAAGAGCAGGTTGTCTTGGGCCGCATCCAAGGTATTTTGCACGCCCGCACCTACCTCATGATCGATTACAACATCGCGGAAGCAAATCTGGACAAAGCAGCTGGTGTTACTCCGGGCCTGACTGGGCCGACGGTTTCACCGTTGGCGCGACAGGACTGGGTGGCGGTGCGTGCGATGGTTCCGCAAAAGGAAGCCAACCAGATTATGGATCGACTTTCCCAACTCGGTGCGGAGGCAATTTTGGCTTCCGATCTCCGTATTGCCCGCTTTTAGGGGGAGTATTAAATTCTTGGTCGTCCCAATTGGGGCGAAACGTGGCTACCATTGGCGCTTGAGATTATTCACTCGGACATCATTCTCGACAGGCAAAGGAGCCGCGCCATCATGGCAAAGTCGTCTAAGAAAGAAGAAAAAGACACTAAGTCTGCCGCAAAGCAAGCGGAGGATAAGCAGGAGGATAAGACCACCCAGTCTGCACAGCAAAAGGTAGCTGAGCAGAAGAAACCAAAGACGTCGAGCAAAAACACTCGTACGGAAACCGACCTGATCGGTGATTTGGAAATTCCTGCTGACGCCTACTTTGGTGTCCACACCGTCCGCGCGATGGATAACTTCCAGATTTCCTACGTGACCATTAACACCATTCCGCACTTCATCCGCGGCATGGTGAAGGTCAAGAAGGCCGCCGCGATGGCCAACCGTCGCCTGCACGTGCTGCCGAAGAAGAAGGCAGAGGCCATCATCTGGGCATGTGACCAGATCTTGGACGAGGGTCGCTGCATGGACCAGTTCCCGCTCGATGTATTCCAGGGCGGTGCCGGCACCTCGTTGAACATGAACACCAATGAGGTCGTTGCCAACCTGGCACTTGAGCACTTGGGGGAGGAGAAGGGCTCCTACGACATCATCAACCCCAATGACGATGTCAACATGTCCCAGTCCACCAACGACGCTTACCCAACTGGCTTCCGTCTGGGCCTGTACGCTGCCATCGATGACCTCATCGTGCGCATCGACAGCCTGCGTTCCGCATTCCAGGACAAAGGCAATGAGTTCCAAGACATCCTGAAGATGGGCCGCACCCAGCTGCAGGATGCCGTCCCCATGACTTTGGGCGATGAATTCAAGGGCTTTGCTAATAACCTGAACGAGGAGCAGGCCGTTCTGCGCGACGCACAGAGCCGCTTGCTGCAGATCAACCTCGGTGCAACCGCCATCGGCACCGGTGTTAACACTCCAGCCGGCTACCGTCACCAGGTAACCGCCGCCCTGTCTGAGGTCACTGGTCTGGAGATGAAGACTGCAAGCGACCTTATCGAGGCCACCTCTGACTGCGGTGCCTACGTCTTCTTGCACTCTGCCATCAAGCGCGCTGCCATGAAGCTCTCCAAGATTTGTAATGACTTGCGCCTGCTTTCCTCTGGCCCGCGCGCTGGCCTGGGCGAGATCAACCTGCCCGCCCGCCAGGCAGGTTCCTCCATCATGCCGGGTAAGGTCAACCCAGTTATCCCAGAGGTTGTCAACCAGACCTGCTTCAAGATCTTCGGCAATGACCACGTTGTGACCATGGCCGCAGAGGCTGGCCAGCTGCAGCTCAACGTGATGGAGCCGGTCATCGGTGAGGCACTGTTCCAGTCCATCCGCATCATGGGCAACGCGGTTGATGCGCTGCGTGAGAAGTGCGTCACCGGTATTACTGCCAACGCTGATGTGTGCCGCCAGTACGTGGAGAACTCCATCGGTATCGTTACCTACTTGAACCCATTTATTGGCCACCACAACGGTGATGAGGTTGCAAAGGAATCCCTCAAGACCGGCAAGGGCGTCAAGGAACTCGTGCTGGAGAAGGGTTTACTTGATGAGGCAACGCTGAACAAGGTCCTGTCGGTAGAAAACCTGATGCACCCAGAATTTCGCGGTCAGCTTTTCCTCGATGACAACTAAGTAAAGTTCGCGATCTGTAGTCCCGCATGAGGTGGGCGATGCCCATCCTCATGGAGGCGCCCACCATTCCGCACACACCGTGTTTACTTTTCCGTGGAAAGCGGAAAAGTATTCCATGGTGTGTGCGGTCTCTTACGTGAATGCCTGACTGGTGACTCACGGTTCCATAGTGCAGCGGCATGGAAATATACCGAACGGTTTATAACGCGAGGTAGAACACATGTGGGAAGCAGCACAAACGGGCGGAATATGTAAATAAAGCAACATATTCAGGGCAAAATAGAAGTGTAAGGGTGGTCCACGACCGGCAGGCTAAGGCGGGTCCACCACGTGTAGTTGAGAACGTGTGGAGCGTATCCATGGTTATTATTCATATTGTCATCGTTCTCGCGGCCATTATCCTGGGTGCGAGAATTGGGTCCATAGGCATCGGCATGGCCGGCGGCCTAGGCGTTCTCCTTTTGGGCGTTACGGGAGTTCCCGTAACCAGGGAAGACATTCCGTTCGACGTCATCGCCATTATTATGACGGTGATTGCGGCCATCGCCGCCATGCAAAAGGCCGGCGGCATGGACTATTTGGTTCACGTGGCCGAGAAGTTCCTGCGCAAAAACCCCAAAAAGATTACGTTTTACGCACCCATTGTGACCTGGTTGATGACGGTCTTGGCCGGTACCGGGCACACGTCCTTTTCCACGTTGCCGGTCATCGTAGAGGTAGCCAAGGAAGGCAAGGTTCGCCCGTCGCGCCCGCTATCTATCGCGGTTGTCGCTGCGCAGATGGGTATTTGTGCCTCGCCGATTTCTGCTGCAGTTGTCATCCTGGCTGGTCTGCTTGAGCCCATGGGGGTGGGGTACCTCCAGGTGCTCGGAGTGCTGATTCCAGCTACCTTCCTGTCCATCTTCCCGGCAGCTTGGCTTGCCAATAAGTTTGGCAAGGAACTAGAAGATGATCCTGTATACCAAGAGCGCAAGGCCCAAGGCCTGGTCAAAGAACCGATTGGTGCTAGTAAATATGAGCCAAAGGAAGGCGCTAAGTCTTCCGTAGTCATCTTTCTCATCGCCATCGTCGTCGTCATGGCGTGGGCTACCATTTCTTCCGAACAAGTTGGCCTGATTACGGATCCCACGTTGCCGCGCAATGAGGCAATCATGACCGTCATGCTCTCGGCCGCGACGATCATCGTCTTGAAAACCAAGATTCCGACCGGCGACGTGCTCAATACTCCGGTATTTAAATCGGGTATGTCCGCCTGCATCTGTGTGCTGGGCGTTGCGTGGTTGGGAACCACCTTGATCAACCACTACTTGGACGATATTCAAGCGCTGGCCGGCGACGTCATCGAAGCTTCGCCATGGTTGCTGGCAGTGGTGCTCTTCTTCGCCGCAGCCCTGCTGTACTCGCAGGCTGCTACCACTAAGGCGCTCATGCCCGCCGCATTGGCGCTAGGTGTTAACCCGGTTACCGCCGTGGCCGCATTCCCAGCAGTATCTGCTCTGTTCATCCTGCCGACGTACCCAACGTTGCTGGCAGCTGTCGAAATGGATGATACGGGCACGACCAAGATCGGCAAGGCCGTATTCAACCACCCATTCCTTATCCCCGGCGTGGTCAGCATCGTCGGTTCCGTGCTCCTTGGCTACGCACTCGGTGCGGTAATCATTTAGCGAGTCTTCGAACTCGAGGTCTTGGTGGCGTCTTCTCCGCGGAGAGGGCGCCACTTTTATGTGGAATCTTCACCAAAAGAAATGTTCTGCCTCACAGTTTATACCCCCATGCGACTTGGCTAATGCCAGAAATCGGTAGGGTAGATGCCATGACTACGCAGCCATCCGATGTTGAAATCGCTCAAGCCCATAACCTGCAGCCGATTGCGGAAATCGCAGACAAAGCAGGAATCCCAGAAGATGCAGTAATTCCTTTTGGTTCCACAAAAGCCAAGGTGGATATCACTAAGGTGGACTACGCCAAGGATAAGCGCGGCAAGCTCGTGTTGGTGACAGGAGTGTCCCCAACACCTGCCGGGGAAGGAAAATCTACGGTCCTCATCGGCTTGACCGATGCGCTGGATCAGATCGGGAAGAAGGCCATCGTGGCCCTCCGTGAGCCATCCCAAGGCCCGGTAATGGGTATCAAGGGTGGTGCCGCGGGCGGTGGCTACGCCCAGATTGTGCCGATGGAGGATATCAACCTGCACTTCACCGGTGACTTCCACGCCATTGCCGCGGCTACGAATACGCTTGCGGCCATCATCGATAATCACATTCACCAGGGCAACCAGCTGGGCATCGACCCGCGCCGCGTGACGTGGCAGCGCTGCGTCGACGTGAACGACCGCGCATTGCGCAATGTGGTGACCGGCCTTGGTGGATCGGCACACGGCGTGCCGGCAGAAACGGGCTTTACCATCACGGCGGCCTCCGAGATCATGGCGATTTTGTGTTTGGCGACGAGCCTCGATGACCTCAAGCAGCGGCTCGGCGATATTACCGTCGGGTTTACCTATGACCAGCGGCCGGTGACCGCGCGCGAGCTCGATGCGGAAGGCGCGCTGACCGCGCTGATGCGCGATGCCTTGAACCCGAACCTCGTGCAAACCCTCGGCGGGGTGCCCGCACTCGTGCACGGTGGCCCCTTCGCCAATATCGCGCACGGCTGCAACTCCTTGCTGGCGACGCAGACTGCCCTGCAGTTCGGCGATATCGTGCTGTCTGAGGCCGGCTTCGGCGCGGATCTCGGCGGCGAGAAGTTTATGGATATCAAGTCCCGGTTTGGTGACCTGGACGTGGCCGGCGCGGTGGTCGTGGCGACAATCCGCTCGCAGAAGTACAACGGGGGCGTTGCCAAGGATAAGCTCACCGAGGAAAATGTTGAGGCTCTGCAGAAGGGCATCGTCAACCTTGAGCGCCACGTAGAAAACCTGCGCAAGTTTGGTATCAAGCCCGTTGTCGCGCTGAACCTCTTCTGGTCCGATACGGAGGCGGAGCGCCAGTTTATGCGCGATTGGGCCAAGGACTTCGGCGTGGCCTTGGAAGAGGCCAACGTCTGGGCCGAAGGCGGCGCGGGAGCGACGAAGCTGGCCGAGACCTTGCTGGAGAACCTCGAGGGCGGCGCGCAGCAGCTCTATGATCCTGAAGAAGGCATCGAGGCCTCCATCGAGACCATCGCCCGCGAGATCTACCGCGCGGACCGCGTGGAATACGGCTCAAAGGCTGTGAAGGACTTGCAATACATCAAGGACAATGGCTGGGATAAATTACCCGTGGTCATTTCCAAGACGCAGTATTCCTTCTCGGATGAAGCAACCGCATTGGGCGCTCCGGAAGGCCACACGCTGCACGTGCGCGAGCTATTGCCGCGCACCGGTTCGGGGTTTATCGTGGTGCTTACCGGCAACGTGATGACCATGCCGGGCCTGCCCAAGAAGCCGGCGGCCAATAATATCGACGTCGCCGCCGATGGCACGGTATCCGGACTGTTCTAAAAGGAGTTAATCCGCCGCGGAGCCCGGCCAACCCGGGTACTCCGGCGGCGTGCCGCCAAATTCGGGGCAGATCGCCTGATGCGCGCACCAATTACAGAGCTTGGAGCGTTTCGGGCGAAAATCCCCGGCGCGCCCATCGGCCTCAATCTTGGCCCACAGCTGGCCTAGATCGCGCTCGAAGTATTCGAGTTCCTCCTGGGTAGGGGCTAAAAACATCGAATCCAGCACCTTTAGATACATCAGTCGTAGCTGGTGGGGGATTGTTCCCAACAGGCGCCAATACACTAGGGCATAAAACCGCATCTGGAATTGGGCGCTGTGGGAAAAGCGCGGTGCTGGTTTCTTGCCCGTTTTATAATCCACGACGCGCACCTCGCCGGTGGGGGCGCGGTCCACGCGGTCAATAAACCCGCGCACGGGCACGCCGTTGGGCAGAACCGTGTTGACATACATCTCGGTTTCTTGGCAGTCGAAGCCCTGCGGGTTTTCCATCTGGAAATAGCCTTTGAGCAGCTCGCGGGCGGCGACGAAGAAATCATACGTCTCGTCTTCGGACACGAGCTCGAGCAATTCAGCGTCCTGTTCCGTCATCGCTGCCCAGCTTGGCTTAATCATCTTTACTGCGGCTGGGTAAGTGCGCTCTTCGCGCGGGAGTTTATGCGTTTCTTCTAGGACCGCGTGGACCAGGGTTCCCATAACTTGGGCGATGGTCTTGGGCTCGGGAATCTTGTCGATGGCCCGGAAACGGTAGAGCAGAGGGCACTGCTGGTAGTCGGAGGCGCGCGAGGGCGACAGGGCAAGAGGGCGGGGAGTAGATGAAGTAGCCATGGTGTATCTAGCCTATCGCCGATAGTTTCGTGGCAAGCTAGAAGGTATGAGTTATACCGATAAGTTCCTTGATTTCTTGGCGGCTTCGCCGTCGTCGTACCACGCCGCGCATGAGGTAGCGCGCCAGCTGCAAGAATTCGGTTTCCAGGTCCAGGATGAGCGCGAGGACTGGTCGGCGGCACCGGGCGGGCACGTGATGGTCCGCGGCGGTGCAGTTGCCGCGTGGTACGTGCCGGAAGGCGCCGATAAGAATTCCGGTTTCCGCGTTATCGGTTCGCATACTGATTCGCCGGGGCTGGCGCTTAAGCCCACGCCCGATTTTTCTGCTGCGGGCTGGCAGCAGGTCGCGGTAGAAATCTACGGCGGCGCCTTGCTGCACACGTGGTTTGACCGCGAACTTACCGTCGCCGGCCAAGTTGTGACCACGGATGGACGCCAGCACTTGGTGAATACGGGCCCAGTTCTGCGCCTTCCTTCGCTGGCTATCCACTTGTACCGCAAGGATGAGTTCAAGCCGGACCGGCAAAAGCACATGCAGCCGGTGCTGACGGTGGGCGATGAAGATGCGTCGATCCTGCAGGTGGTGGGGGAGCAGGCGGGCATCGCCAAGCAGGATATCGCGTCCTTCAACCTGATTACGGCCGATGCCGCCCGAGGCGCGGTCTTTGGCGCGGGCGAAAAGTTTATCGCGGCTGGCCGCATGGATAACTTGTCTTCGGTGCATGCCTCGCTGGAGGCTATGCAGAGCGCTGCGCAGGACTATGACGGCTCCGATATTTTGGTTATGATGGCCTTTGACCACGAGGAAGTGGGATCGAGCTCCCGCTATGGTGCCGCCGGGCCCATCCTGCAGGACGTGTTGACCCGCACCGCCCGCGCGCTGGGGGCCAATGAGGAAGAGCGATTCCAGATGTTCGCCCGCTCAAGCTGCGTGTCTGCCGATGCCGCGCACTCGGTGCACCCCAATTACACGGATAAGCACGATCCCACCCACCAGCCGATCATTGGGCAGGGCCCAGTGACCAAGATCAACGGTAACCAGCGCTATGCCTCCGATGCGCAGACGATCGCGTTGTGGGAGACCGCGTGTGCCACGGCTGGGGTTCCGGTGCAGCGTTTCGTGGGCAATAACGATGTGCCGTGCGGATCGACCATCGGCCCCATTACCGCAACGCGATTGGGCATCGACACCGTCGATGTGGGCGTGCCGATGCTATCGATGCACTCCGCGCGCGAGATGGTGGGCGAGCAGGACCAAATATGGCTCTCGCGGGCACTTGAGGCATACTTGAAGGGTTAGTTTCCCACAACCTCGAGGAGTTTTGCGGCATGGCTTATTCTGGCCCCTTTTCCTATGGCGACCGCGTGCAGCTGACGGACGCCAAGCGGCGCCACTACACGGTCATTTTGAAAGAAGGAGGCCAGTTCCATTCCCATAAAGGCATAATCAACCACGATGACATCGTGGGAATGGATGAAGGTTCCGTCATCGAGTCCACCTTGGGCTCGTCCTTCCTGCTCTTCCGCCACCTCATGGTGGATCACGTCCTCTCGATGCCGCGCGGCGCCGCAGTCATCTACCCCAAGGACGCCGCACAAATCTTGGTCGAGGGCGATATTTTCATGGGCGCCCGCGTGCTTGAGGCTGGTGCGGGCTCCGGTGCCTTGTCGATGTCCCTCCTGCGCGCCGTGGGCCCCGAAGGCCACGTCTATTCCTACGAAATCCGTGAGGATCACTTGGAGTATGCGGTCGATAATGTCGAGGAATACTTTGGCAGCCGCCCCGAGTGGTGGTCGCCGCGCCTAGGGGATCTTGGCGATGTCACAGCCGAGGACCTAGGCGGCCCCGTTGACCGCATCATCTTGGACATGCTTGAGCCCTGGGAGAACTTGGAGACCGTACGCGATCTGCTGATCCCCGGCGGCGTGTTCATGACCTATGTGGCAACGGTCCCGCAGCTGATGAAGGTCATGGAGGGCATTCGCGAGTTGCAGTGCTTTACAGAGCCGAAGGCATGGGAGTCCCTGGTGCGCGAGTGGAAGGTAGAAGGCCTGGCCACCCGCCCAGAGCACCGCATGAATGCGCACACCGCATTCCTCATTTGGACCAGGCGGCTTGCCGATGGCGTCACCCCGCCGCGCCCCCAGCGCCGCGCCCGCAAATAGTATGCGCAGTATTTAAGTACACGGATGTAATTAATTGCTAAAGTGGCCTCGCTCATACCTTTTCGCGCGTTAAAGTGGTGTGCATGGATGAAGCCACGGATAATAAGCGGCAACTCAGCCAGCTTGCTGCGCGCAATCAAAAGCTGGTGGAGCTTTTACAGAAATCGCGCGCCGAGCTTGAGCAGTTATTTGCTGAGGTCAATGCACTTGCAGAGCCTGCCTCTACCTACGGTGTCTTTTTGGCCTACTCGCCGCACCAAAGCGAGGTAGGAACCACGGCGGAGGTTTATACCAACGGCCGCGTCATGCAGCTCAAGGTCTCTCCCAACGTGGAGCCGGGAAGCCTGCAGGTGGGCCAACAGGTGCGGCTGGGAGATGGCTTCGTGGTCGTCGAAGGCTGCGCCCCCACGAGCACCGGCGAGCTTGCCACCGTGGTCGAGCGCTTGGACCAGCGCCGGGCCGTCGTGGCTAATTCCGCGGGGGATAACCGCGTCGTTCTCCTCGCACAAGCGCTGCAAGAAAGCGTGCGCGCGGGCGAGGTCGTGCTGTTAGATACCAAGGCCTCCGTGGCCGTGGAAAAGGTGGATCAAGCAGAGGTATCCCAGCTCTCGCTGGAGGAAGTGCCAGATGTGCGCTACGAGGATATCGGCGGCCTAGACGAGCAAATTTCGCAGATCCGTGATTCCGTCGAGCTGCCCTTTATCCACCCAGAGCTCTACAGGGAATATGGCCTGCAACCACCCAAGGGCGTATTGCTTTATGGCCCACCCGGCTGCGGAAAGACGCTCATTGCTAAAGCAGTGGCGAACTCT
Organism: Corynebacterium sp. KPL2734; assembly: GCF_040225595.1. NCBI lineage: Bacteria > Bacillati > Actinomycetota > Actinomycetes > Mycobacteriales > Corynebacteriaceae > Corynebacterium > Corynebacterium sp. KPL2734. The sequence goes on from NZ_JBEHFO010000002.1 coordinate 147,627, forward strand.
TTGTCTACCCAAATGGGGGGAGACGGATCCAGCTACTTCCTCAATGTTAAGGGCCCAGAGCTGCTGAATAAGTACGTCGGCGAAACAGAGCGCCGCATCCGGCTGATCTTTGAGCGCGCCCGCGAGCTCGCCCAGGCCAGCGCGGATCGCCCGGTGGTCATCTTCTTTGATGAGATGGAATCCATTTTCCGCACCCGCGGATCCGGGGTCTCGTCCGATATGGAAACCACCGTAGTTCCACAGCTGCTAACGGAGCTCGACGGCGTGGAGGGCCTCAGCAATGTGGTCATCATCGGCGCCACCAATAGGGAAGAGCTCATTGACCCCGCCATCATGCGCCCGGGTCGGCTGGATATGAAGGTGCGCATCAATCGCCCCACCAAGCGCGGCGCGCGCGAGATCTTCGCCCGCCACTTCGATCCGTCCATTCCGCATGTGGGTGATATTGACGAGCTCATTGGCGATGCCGTGGATGAGCTGTATAGCGATAGGCCGTTTGCACAGCTGCACTTTAGCAATGGGCAGCGCCAGGTCCTGCACTACCGGGATTTCGTCTCTGGCGCGATGATTGCCAATATTTTGGCCCGGGCTAAAAAGCTGGCCATCAAGGAAGCTTTATCGCACCACGGTGCGGAGCGCGCCGTGGAGGAAGGCACTGGGGGCGTTGAAGGGGGCATCGGCAAGCAGCACCTGCGGGCAGCCATCGCCGCTGAGCAGGAGGAATCGGAATACATGCCCACCTCAACCAACCCCGAGGAATGGAGCAAGATTGTCTCCACGGATCACAGCGGTTCGCGCGTGACCAGTGTGGAACTTTTAAGCGGAAGGAGCTGTACGTGGCCCGCGTGCTAGGAACGGAAACGGAATACGGTATTTCTACGCCTGATTCGCCGGAGGAATCCCCAATCATTACCTCGACCCATGCGGTTGTGGCCTATGCCGCGCTGTATACGGGGGCGCGTTCGCGCTGGGATTTTGCGGAGGAACACCCCTTGCGGGACTCGCGCGGTTTCGATCTCAAGCGCTACGATACGGTTCCCGTGGTAGACCCCAATGCGGTGGGGGTAGCCAATGTTGTCACCCCGAGCGGGGCGCGGTTCTATGTGGACCACGCCCACCCCGAGTATTCGGCTCCGGAGTGCACGAATGCTTGGGACGCGACGCTCTATGATGTCGCCGGCGATTACACACTGCTGCAGGCCCGGGATGCCGTCGCGGAGCTAACAGCACAGGGAAAGTCCGTCTTGGCGGACCGGCAGCCGTGCCCGCCGCTACGGTTGTATAAAAACAACGTCGATGGCAAGGGTGCCAGCTACGGTTCGCATGAAAATTATCAGTATGCCCGCAGCACCGATTTTTCGGTCATGGCCCAAGCGCTGATCCCCTTCTTCGTGGCCCGTCAGGTCGTCATTGGTGCTGGGCGCATGGGGCGCGGCGAGTTTGGGGAGGAACCGGGGTTCCAGATTTCCCAGCGCGCGGATTATATTGAGCAGGAAATTTCCCTGGAAACCACCCTCAATCGCGGCATTATCAATACCCGCGACGAGCCCCATGCCATCCATGATGATTTTGGCCGCCTGCACGTCATCATTGGAGATGCGAATATGTCGCAGACCTCGACGCTGCTGAAATTGGGCATGACCTCGCTAGTGCTCGATGCCATTGAGGCGGGCACGGACTTTAGCGATCTGCGTTTGGCCGATGCCGTCGCGGAGGTCCCCCTGGTAAGCCGCGACCTTGAATTGCGCCACCGGCTCACGCTTGCCGATGGCCGCACGCTCACCGCCCTCGAGCTGCTCAACGAATACCGCCGCCGCCTGCAGCCGGAGACCGACGCCGATCACAAGGTGCTGGCGGCCTGGGACGAGGCAGTAGAGCTGCTTGCCGATGACCCCCTCAAGGCCTCCCACCTCTTAGATTGGGTGGCCAAGTACCGGTTGATCAAGAGCTACTTGGACCGCGGCATTGCCCCAGATGATCCCAAGCTGCGCCTTATTGACTTGCAATATGCGGAAATCGATCCGGAGAAGTCGCTGCATCATGCACTGGTGCGCAAGGGCCAGATGCGCCAGCTCTTTAGCGCCGAAGATTTGCACCGCGCTGCGGCCGAGCCGCCCGCTGATACGCGGGCATATTTCCGCGGGCGCATAACGCAGAAATTCGGCGAAGATATCATCGCTGCCAGCTGGCAAAGCCTCACCCTGCGCCGTGGTGATAAGGACGGACACGCCCGAAACGGAGTCTGGGCCACCGTGGCCATGGATGATGCCCGCGGGCTCACCCGCGCGGACTGCGAAAGCATCATCGAGGGCGCAAGTAGCGTAGAAGAGTTGCTGGAAGGCCTTGCTGCCATCGGTATCCAGCCCGAGTATCGTAAGTAATGATCGCCTAATACGACGAAAGGATGACAGCGTGTCCAATTCGAATCGCCAGGTCACTAGCAATAATGGGGGAAATGGCCCCGAGTCAGAGGAAGAATTTACCGCAACCCAGCTCAATATCAACACCTCTGGCACCGATGACCTGCTAGATGAGATCGATGGCCTGCTAGAAAATAACGCGGAAGAATTCGTCCGCTCCTACGTCCAAAAGGGCGGACAGTAGGCGTGGAATCCACCCGTCCCGTTTTTGCCCGGCGCATCATGGGTATCGAGACCGAATATGGCCTGTCCACGGCGACGCCGAAGAGCCAGCGGGCATTAAGCCCGGATGAGGTTGCGCGCGTGCTCTTCCGGCCGATCGTCGAAAAATACGCCTCGTCCAATATCTTTGCCACCAATGCCAGCCGCCTATACCTCGACGTCGGCTCGCACCCTGAGGTAGCTACCGCCGAGTGCGATAGCCTTAGCCAGCTGATCGCCTATGAATGCGCCGGTGACCGCGTGATGAACCGCCTTGCGCTGCAAGCGGAAGATGCGTTGGCCGCAGAAGGAAACGAGCGGCCGGTCTACCTGTTTAAGAACAACGTGGATTCCGCCGGGCACTCCTTTGGCTGCCACGAGAATTACCTCATTAGCCGGCATATGGTGCTCAAAGATCTGGGCGTAGAGCTCTTACCCTTTTTGATTACCCGCCAACTTATCTGCGGGGCGGGAATGGTGCAGCCAGCCAAGGGCGATCAACCCGCGCAATTCCTCTTATCCCAGCGCGCCGACCAGGTATGGGAGGGTGTCTCGTCTGCGACCACCCGTTCCCGGCCCATCATCAATACCCGCGATGAGCCGCACGGAGATTCCAAGCGCTTCCGCCGGATGCACATCATCGTCGGCGATTCCAATATGGCAGAGCCCACCATCGCATTGAAGGTCGGCTCCACCCTGCTCATGTTAGAGATGCTGGAGGCAGGCTTCGAGCTGCCCGAACTCGAGATCGCAGATCCAATCCACCACATTCGCACCATCGCGCGAGATGTGACAGGCTCTACACCGCTGCCGCTTGTTAGCGGGGGAACCATTACCGCCCTAGAAGTCCAGCAGCAGCTCTGTGCGCGGGCGCGCGATTGGCTCGCTCACCGCGAGGATGCCGGCACCCCCACGTCGGAATTGGAGCGTGTGGTTGACCTGTGGGAGCGCATCCTGCGCGCCATCGAGACCGGAGATTTCTCCGGCGTAAACCGCGAGATTGATTGGGTCATCAAGTTCGAGCTGCTCGAGCGCTACCGTTCCCGCCTAGGCGGTGACTGGGCGCATCCGAAACTTACGCAGGTTGATATGACCTATCACGATATCCGGCCCGGGCGAGGCTTATACGACGTGCTGCTGCGCCGCGGGATGATCGAGCGCTGGATTGAAGATGAAGACATCGAGCGTGCAATATCGACCGCGCCGCCGACCACGCGTGCGGCCTTGCGCGGCGCGTTCCTGACTGCCGCCGAAGACTGCGGTGCGCACGTGACCGTGGATTGGACGCGGCTGAAGGTCAACCGCCCCGAACCGCGCACCGAGGAGCTGCTGGATCCTTTCGCGTCCACTGATCCGCGCGTTGCGGCATTGCTAGACTATATGCACGATAATCACGCCTAGGGCGTGCACATTGAGCACTGGGGAGAGTAGACAACGTGGTGGCATCACGATCCACGCCGAGCCGGCAGGATGCGGCTGTAGAAAGGCTCACCAACCTATCCTTTGCGCTGCAAGGAGCGGCGAATTCGGGTGGTTCACCGGACCGCTCCGCGGCGTGGATTCGCAGCCACGTCGCAGGCTATAGCGATAAATCCGACGAGGCTTTTACCAAGGCCCTGGCGCGCGATATCGCCACTTTGCAACGCGCCGGAGTCCCCATCGTGCACACCGGTGGGGAAGACGGCGCCTCATACCGCCTCGACCAAAGCAATTACCAGCTCCCACCGGTGGAATTTTCGCCGGAAGAAGCGATGGTGCTTGGTATCGCAGGGGGAGTGGGAACCCCGGGTGGATTGAGCGATTTCTCCCTGTCAGGGTGGACCAAGATCGCCGCCTCGGGTGCCTCCCGGAACTTGGAGGGCGCGCCCGTCTATACCGCGGTCAATGACATCACCCGCCTTGCCCCCGAGGTGATCACTTTTGTTTTGGCCGCCGTGCGTAATAAAATTCGGATTACTTTTGCCTATCGCCCCCACCCAGCGGCAGAGACCGTGCGCCGCACCATGGATCCCTGGGGAGTGGTCAACCATCAAAGTCGCATCTATATCGTTGGCTTCGATGTTGACCGCGCCGCCCCGCGCGTCTTCCGGGCCTTAAGGCTTTCCGAGGTCAAAAGGTCACACCAGCCAGCTGAGCATTCCGAGCCGACGGTGGACATCGACAAGCTCGTCAAAGAGGCGCTACAACGCGGCGAAAAGGTGGACGCGACCCTGCATATTCCTGAAGGTCAAGCCCAAGAGCTAGAAAGCGCGGGGGAGCGCACCGTCGAAGGTACCGTAGTGCTGACCGGGGTCCAAAAGGATTGGTTGGTGCGCACCGCCGCAGGCTATGCCCCAGAAGTAAAAGTGCTCGATCCCCCCGAGGTGCGCACTGACATCATTAACCTTTTGCGCGCAGCCGCCAACCACAACGGAGCTGAGTAAACCAATGGCCGATGGATCTCATAAACTGCAAGCGCTCGTCCGGTCGCTGAACCTCATCCCGTACTTCCAAAACCATCCGGATAAAACTCCGATGGAGGCAGCCGCGGATTTGGGGATGGACCCAGGGGAGCTGAAAGATGCCGTGGACCGCCTATTTTGCTCTGGGACCGGCCGCAATACCGAAGAGCTCATCGATCTCTCTTTCAGCTACCGCGATGGGGTCACCATCTACAATGACCAAGGCTTGGGGCAAGCATTGCGGCTTACGCCGACCGAGGCGGGCGCGCTCTTACTTACCCTTGAGTCCCTCGAGGCTATGCCCGGGCTATTAGATGCGCGGGCGATTAAGTCTGCCGCGGCGAAATTGCGCTCCATTATGGATGAACGCACGCTGAGCATCTATGACACGTTATCGACGGTGGATCCGCAAGAATCCGACATCCAGGCAACCTTGAACCGCGGGCTTAATGAAAAACGGCGCATCCGGATGCGGTATTGGAGTGCTTCATCTAATAAAGAAACCGAGCGCCTAGTTGATCCGGCCCGGATTTTTATCGTGGATGCCGAGCCCTATCTCGCGGCGTGGGAAGAAGAAAAGCAGGGGCACAGGACCTTTCGTATTGACCGCATCAAGCATGCCGAGTTGACCGAGGAGACTGCTCATCCGCGCCTTAAAGAGCTGGATTTCGACGCTGCAGCACCCTTTAATTTAGGTACGGCGGATTCCGTGGAATTAATCATTCATGAAGAATTCACCTGGCTTGCAGAATACTACGATATGCAACTAGGCAAACGCCTGGAAAACGGCGCTATAGCTGCAACGATGCAGGTGGGGTCCGTTGATTGGCTGGTTCGTTTCGCCCTCGGGCAGGCCGATAGGTTTCGCGTTATAGCCCCTCAATCTATTGTGAATCTCATTGCGGAACGCGGAAATGCCGCGTTGAAGGGCTATACTTAAAATTCAGTTACTGCACGCACATGCGTCTTAAAATTGCCTCGCGAATTTTCCCGCGAAGTCAGGGAGCGCGGCGGCCATCTGGCGCAGGCAAAGAAGAACCGAAAGAGGATCTTATGACCTTAGGACCATTGGAAATCGGCCTGATTGTTCTCGTCATCATCTTGCTATTTGGCGCGAAGAAATTGCCGGATCTTGCTCGTTCCATGGGCCGCTCGATGCGCATTTTCAAATCTGAGGTCAATGAAATGCAATCGGAGGATACCAAGCGCTCTGAGACCCAAGCTCAACTGAGCCAGAAGCGCCAGCAGTCCGATGAGGAGTTCTGGAACCGCCCAGATATGCAGCCTGGCCACCAGCAGGGAAACTCTTCCTCCCAGAATTAACGCCTGCCAGCTAAAAAGGCGAACACGCTCTGCCTATGCACTCGTCGGCCGTGCCGGAGACCGGCCCTCAGAAATCGAGTGGGCAGGGTAGTGTTCGTTCTTGTGCGTTGAAAGAGCCAGATTGATGTCCTCACAGTCCAACCCTGCCGGTGAACACGGATCCCGCGTGCGCCGCAAGCGGCGAGGTTTTTCACGCAAGCCCAAGAACCCAACGGGCGAGATGACCTTAGTGCAGCACCTGCAAGAGCTGCGGCGAAGGATCATTATTTCCTTGCTGGCCTTGGTTATCGGCGCGATCATCGGTTTTATTTGGTACCAGCAGGCGCCCTTCCGGATTCCACCGCTGGGAGAAATCCTGCGCGAGCCTTATTGCTCATTGCCGGAAGATAAACGAGCCAACTTCAATAACGATGGCGAATGCCGCTTGCTTGCCACCAGCCCCTTCGAGATGCTCATTTTGCGCCTGAAGGTCGGTGCGTTGGCAGGTACGGTTATTTCGTCCCCAGTCTGGCTCTACCAGGTGTGGGCATTCATCGTGCCAGGCCTGCATAAGAATGAGCGCCGCTACACCTTGAGCTTCGTCGTTGTGGCCGTCTCCCTCTTCCTGGCGGGCGCCATCTTGGCCTACTTCATCTTGTCCGTGGGCTTGGAATTCCTCGTCGGCATTGGGGCTGAGTATCAAACCGCAGCATTAACTGGTGAGCGATACTTCTACTTCCTCTTGGCGCTCTTGCTCATCTTTGGCATCAGCTTCGAGATTCCGCTGTTAATCGTCTCGCTCAATCTCATCGGCGTCTTGGAATATAACCACGTTAAGGATAAGCGCCGCATCGTCATCGTCGTGGTGATGATCTTTGCCGCCTTCGTGACCCCAGGCCAAGATCCCTTTACGATGGTGGTATTGTCCGCCAGCCTGATGCTGCTTATCGAGATTGCCTTCCAGTTCTGCCGCATTCACGACAAGCGCCAGAACCGGCAGCGTCCTGACTGGATGGATCTTGATGATGAATCCGCGTCTGCGCTAGACGAAAGCCCCACTGGTGTGGGCGGGCCCGCGCCTGTCGATGCCCCGTCGGGCGTATATGCCTCGCCTAAGCCTGCGGCAGCTGGGGCGTCATCGCAGACCGTCCGCACGGAAAATCGGGCGTCGGATAGCACTTCCCAACGGGCTGAGGATCGCAAGGGTCCGCAGCGACCTACCGATGAAGGCGGCTTTTTCGACGATGTGCTTTAAGCACGGGTAGCCTTGTGAGATATGACTGAAACTCACCTGGATACCTTCGCCGCCGGCCTCCCATACCCCTTGGATGAGTTCCAGGTGCAGGGGTGTGAGGCTGTAGAAAATGGCCAAGGGGTGCTCGTTTGCGCCCCAACTGGTGCAGGTAAAACCGTCGTTGGCGAGTTCGCCGTTTCTTTGGCACTAAGCCGCGGCACGAAGTGCTTTTATACCACCCCGATTAAGGCGCTGAGCAACCAGAAATACCACGACCTCGTCGCTGAGCACGGCGAGGATGCCGTCGGCCTGCTTACTGGCGATGTCTCCATCAACTCGGATGCCGAAATCGTGGTGATGACCACTGAGGTGCTGCGCAATATGATCTACGCGGATTCTCCCGCGCTGGATAGACTTACTCACGTGGTCATGGATGAAATCCACTTCCTTGCGGATGCCTCCCGCGGCGCGGTCTGGGAAGAAGTCATCTTGAACTTGGCGGACCACGTATCCATCATTGGGCTGTCTGCCACCGTGTCCAATTCCGAGGAATTCGGTGAATGGCTCGCCACGGTCCGCGGCGATACCTCTGTCATTGTGACCGAACACCGGCCGGTCCCACTTGATCAATGGATGATGCTGGGCCGCAAGATTTACCCGCTCTTTGAGCCGGAATCCGGCGGCCAGGTCAATTCCGAATTAGAGCGCCGCATTCAGCGCTTGGAGGCAGGCGATAGCGATGATGGGCGCGCGGACTATAAATCCGGCAAGGGTTTTCGCGCGAGGGCGCGCCATAAGGGCGGCGGGCGCAGCGAATTTCATGGTAAAGCGGGCGGGCGTTCCGGTTCCTCCCGGCCGCAAGATCGCTACCGCCCCTTAGGACGCCCTGAGGTGCTGAAGGTGCTGCAATCGCAAGATATGCTGCCCGCGATTACCTTCATCTTTTCCCGCGCCGGTTGCGATGGCGCGCTCTATCAGTGCCTGCGCAGCAGAATGGTGCTGACGACGCAAGAGGAAGCAGAAGAGATCAAGGCCATCGTCGATGCCGGCGTTGAGGGCATTCCGGAAGAAGACCTGCAGGTCCTGGATTTCCGGCGGTGGCGCGAAGCGCTCTCCCGTGGTTTTGCCGCCCACCACGCAGGGATGCTCCCGGCGTTTCGCCACATCGTAGAAGATCTCTTCGTCCGCGGTTTAGTACGCGCGGTATTTGCTACCGAGACCCTTGCCTTGGGCATTAATATGCCCGCCCGCACGGTGGTGCTTGAGAAGTTGATTAAGTTCAATGGCGAAGCACACGTGGATCTCACGCCAGGCCAATACACGCAGCTGACCGGGCGCGCCGGCCGGCGTGGAATCGATACCCTGGGCAACGCGGTCGTGCAGTGGGCACCGGCTATGGATCCGCGTTTTGTCGCCGGTTTAGCTTCAACGCGCACGTATCCGCTCATTTCTACGTTTGCGCCGGGCTATAACATGGCCATCAACCTGCTGGGCATGCTCGGCTTTGAGGACTCGCTGCGGCTACTGGAAAAGTCTTTTGCACAGTTCCAGGCCGATGGTTCCGTGGTGGAAGAAACCCGCGATTTAGAGCGCGCGGAGCATCGCGTGCGCGAATTGCGTGAGCAGCTTGACGATGCCGTGGATGCCCTCGCACCACCAGCCAAGGACGGCGAGGATCCCGCCGAGGTGCTCATGGATTATATCCGGCTGCGCCGCGAGTTGACGGCGGAAGAAAAGCAATCCAAGGTCGATAAGGAACACCAGCGCACCCAGGAAGTAGTCGCGGTGCTAGCCCGCCTGCAATTGGGCGATGTCATCGCGCTTGCCGGAAAGAAGCGGCCCACTCTTGCCGCGGTGGTCACCCCGGCCAACCAGACTGAGGATCCTCGCCCGTGGGTGACCACGGAGTCTGGGTGGTCAGGGCGCATCGATGCCACTGGTATTAGCAATCCGCCGATTCAACTGGGCCGTATTAAGATCCCGAAGCCGGTGCGGAAGAATCCGCGGCGCAATACCAAGTACATCCAGGATGTCTTCCACCGCGAAAAGTTTGACCGCCCAAAGCGGATGAAGTCGAAGCCGCGCCTGCGACCCAATAAGCGGGTAGGCGAGTTGCGCGATGCCATTCGCGAGCACCCTGCACACGACTGGCCCGCCACCGACAGGGAGCAACTGGCCGGCGTGGCGCAGAAGTTGGCGCGCCGCGAGCGCGACCTCGAAAAGCTACAGGCCAAGGTGAATAAGGCGACCGATACATTGGGCCGAACCTTTGAACGCATCGTGGATCTGCTCGCGGAGATGGACTATGTCGAGTTCTCTGGTGCCGGCAATGATCGCACGCCGGTCATCACTGAGGAAGGCGAGCGCCTGGCAAAGATTCATAGCGAATCCGATCTGCTCGTTGCCCAATGCCTGAAGCGAGGTATTTGGGATGAGCTGGATCCGGCGGAATTGGCCGGCGTTGCATCTCTGTGCTGCTTTGAAAATAGGAAGGCCACTGGGGGCCAGCCGGAGGCGGCAACGGATCGCATGGCCGATGCCATGAATGCGACCTGGCGCATCTATACCGAGCTCGGCGCCGATGAACGCCGCCACCGCCTGCCCCCAACGCGCGAGCCTGAAGCCGGATTTGCGCTGGCCATTCACCAGTGGGCGGCGGGTGCGCCCTTGGGCTATTGCATGGCGGCGGCCAATGAAGCGGGCGCGGAGCTTACTCCCGGTGATTTCGTGCGGTGGTGCCGCCAAGTTGTGGACCTCCTGCAGCAAATCGCCAAGACTGGCTACGATGGCCAGATTCAGCGCAATGCGCGCCGCGCAATCGACGCCATTCAGCGCGGGGTTGTCGCGATCGGGGCTTAAGCTAGCCCGTCCTACTGGCTAGTAGACTGTGGGCCATGACTACTCAGGCTTTTTCTCCCGAAGTATATTCGCGCCGGCTCTCGGCAGCGCAGGAAGCGGCCGCCCAGCAGGGCATTGACCTTTTGCTGATTGGCACCGGCCCTGATTTTGCCTACCTGACCGGTTCGTGGGTAGCGTCCCACGAGCGCCTAACGGTGTTAGCCGTTCCCCAAAGCGGTACGCCGTGGATAGTCTCGCCGAATACGGATATTACGGATATTAAATCGGCGCCCGTCGGCAAGCTCGATGTGGAGCTGCGCGGGTGGAATGACGGCGATAATCCCTACGAGCTCGCCCTCAAGGGTGCTGCGTCGATCAAGAAGGTCGCGCTGGGACAATCCCTGACGGCAGACCATATTCTGCAGTTCCAGGCGCGCGTGCCCGAGGCGGATTATGTCCTTGCCACCTACGCGCTCGCGGAGCTTTTCACCCGCAAGGATGAGGCGGAAATCGCGGAGCTGCGCAAGGCCGGCCAGGCTATCGACGCCGTGCACGCCCAGGTTCCTGAGCTCCTGCAGCCCGGCCGCACCGAGGCCGAGGTAGCGCATGAACTGGAAAAGCTCATCCTCAAAGAGCATTCCATCATTGACTTCGTCATCGTAGGTTCTGGCCCGAATGGCGCCAATCCACACCACAGCTTCTCCGACCGGAAGCTGGCTGCGGGCGAGCCCGTCGTCGTGGATCTCGGCGGCACCTTGCCCTCCGGCTACCACTCCGATTGCACCCGCACCTACGTCGTAGGTGGCGATCTCAGCCAGGCGCCGCAGGACTTCCAGGACGCCTATGCCGTGCTTTACGATGCCCAAGCGGCCGCCCGCGCCGCCGCCAAGCCCGGCAGCACGGCCGAAGAAATCGACGGGGTTGCTAGGAAGGCTATTGCCGATGCCGGCTGGGGCGATAAATTCGTTCACCGCACCGGCCACGGTATTGGCCTTTCGACCCACGAAGAGCCCTTCATCATGGAGGGAAATGACCTAGCGCTGGAAGAGGGCATGGCCTTTTCCATTGAGCCAGGCATTTACCTAGAAGGCCAGTGGGGCATGCGCCTAGAAGACATCGTGGTACTTACCAAGGATGGCTACGAGTCCCTCAACGTCGTTGAACGCGAAGTGCGTTAAGTGGCTGGCGTACTGATCCTGGGCGGGCGCAGCGATATAGGCGGCGAAATCGCCCGTCGCGTGGCCCGCGGTAACGACATCGTCCTCGCCGCCCGCGGGACCCACGGGCTGGAGGAGATTACCGCCCAGCTTAAGGCCGCAGGTGCACGCAGCGTCCACCAGCTGTCCTTTGATGCGGAGGATTTCTCCCAACACCGCCAGATCTTTACCGAGGCCAAGGAACGCGTCGGCGCCATCGAGCTGACGGTGGTCGCCTTCGGCATCCTGGGGGATCAAGACAAGGCGGAATCCGACCCGTCCCACGCGGCACAGATCGCCACCATCGACTACACCGCCCAGGTCTCCGTGCTCACGGTAGCGGCGCAGTCGATGCCGCGCGGCCATATCGTGGCCTTTTCCTCCATCGCTGGGTGGCGAGCCCGTCGCGCCAATTATGTCTACGGTTCCACCAAGGCTGGGCTGGACGCATTTTGCCAGGGACTTGCGGACAGGTTGCACGGCAGTGGGCTCGGGCTGATTACCGCGCGCCCCGGGTTCGTCATTGGGTCCATGACCCAGGGGATGAAACCGGCCCCGCTATCGGTGCGGCCAGGCGATGTCGCCGATGCCGTCGTTGCCCGCATAGACAACGACGACCGCCGCGGTCAGGCGCGCAGCCACACCCTGTGGATCCCGAAGGCCCTGCAAGCCTTGGCCTGGGTCATGCGGTTAGTGCCCCGGCCCGTGTGGCGGCATATGCCGCGTTAGTCGGCCTCGCCGTCCCGCAGGAGGGGCGAATTGATATCGAAGATGAAACCGCGCGGGGCGAGCACGCGGAGGACGACCTCGGCATCGCCCTCTGCGATGTCGTGAAAGACTAGGCCTCCCCACGGGGTGACCGTGATGTCCACTTCTAGCTGACCGATAAGCTGCGCGAACTGCGCCGGGATGGCGCCTTGGTAGACCCCCGCACCAAGGTCGACCACGCCTTCTGCCTGGTGCTCATCCAACCAGCCAATGGGGCCAGGCTCTGCGGCGAGTTCCACACCAGCTGCCCCAGTACCCTTCGCCTCAGTGCCTTTTGCTTCGGTACTCCTCTCCTCGGTGCGCAAGGCACCGAGGCGCTGGAGATGGGCTGCGGCATCGGCAAGCGAGAGGCCCGCGGTCGGGCTGTTGGTGGCAGGGGAATGGGTGATGTTTAAGGTGGCATCGTCAAGCAGCTGCATACTAACCTGCGCGGCTGAAACCGGCAGATCGTCGGCGTCAGTGGTAATCGCGAGCGACTCCAAGCCCGGCTGTTCGGTATTCAGGTGCGCGGTCAGCTGGCGCGCTGCCTGCTGCGCCGCGGGAGCAAGGGGAGAGGCCAGCACGGGAATGTGGAAGCTTAGCAGCTCTAATTTATCCAGCTCCGCCGCGAGCTGGGCCTTGTCTGTAACTCCCCGCAACTCGATGGCGGAATTGGGGCGAATATAAACGCTGCCATCGGCCCAGTGCGCCGCGCAATAACCCAAATGGATCCAATCATTAGGGCTGGTAAAACCGCCCACAACGTGCAGGCGCAGGCAGGTGCCGGACTCGGGATGCTGGAAAAATTTGGGGTAATGCATAGCTTGCCAGTGTAGCCGGTGAGAAGCCCTGCGCCGGGATCGAGTGTTGCCAGCATATCGTCAGCTTTGCTCGTTAAACTGGAAGCTATGCCGTTTTTATATCTCGTCCTCTATATGCTGGCGGAAACCCTAGCGTTTTGGGCCGTCGCCGAGTGGATTGGCGTCTTTTGGGCGCTCATTGCCCTGTTCATCACCATGTTCTTTGGAATGTCCATCGCTGGCATCGAGGTGCGCCGGTTGATGGGAAAACAAGTAGAGCAGGCTGGTGACGGGACCTACTACGTCCGCGATAACGATATGGGCAAAACCGCCGGGAATGTGGGCCTCACCCTGGCCGGTGGCATGCTGCTGTCCCTGCCCGGATTTTTGACTAGTTTTATGGGGATCCTGCTCATCTTCGCCCCAACGCGGTCGCTCTTTCGAAAGTTTATGGCCGTATCCATCTACCGCAAGGTAGAGAAGATGGGTGTGCGCATCTACGAGGCATCGCCCATGGCACAGCAGCACGATAGCTATGGCAATTTTGGATCCTTTGGGCAGGCCTCGGGGCAATCTTTTGGACAGGCTTTTGGGCAATCGTCTGGTCAGAGCGACTCCCACGAGGTAATCGATGAGGAAGAGCTGCGCAACTGGTCCGAGAACCTAGATCCTGATGACTTCGGTCCCCGCGGAGGCGACGATAACTCACAGGGTGGAAAATAAGTGGCGGTATTTTTCGCCCGCCTCGTCATAGCGGGCATTTCTGGTGCGCTGACCTTTACCGCCGTTGAGCCGCGTGGCTGGTGGTGGGGCGCGATTATTGGCATCGCCCTGTTATATGTGAGCCTGATGCCGTGGCGTGGGCGACAGGTGCGCGGATCCGTAGGCGCGCTTTTGGCGGTGACGCACGGGTTGGTCTTGTACCTGCTGAGCCTGCCGTGGATTGGCGAGTTGGTTGGGACCGTGCCCTATGCGGCGCTTGCTATCTGGCTTTCGGTCTATGCCATCCTTTTAGGTATCTTTGGGGCCGCGGTGGCGCGATGGCGATATGGATTTCTGGTCTTTCCCCTCGTGTACCTCGCCGTCGAGGTCCTTCGTTCCACGGTGCCCTTTGGGGGATTTCCCTGGGTCAAGCTGGCGTGGGGGCAAATTGAAGGGCCCTTAGCCAATCTCGCGCCGTGGGGCGGGACCTCGCTGATTACGGTGACAACGGCATTGTGTGCTTGCGGCCTTGCCGGCTTATTGCTGCGCGGTGGGCGGGTAAAGATCGCGGCTGGCGCCGCCCTTATTCTCCCACTCATTGCGGGACTCGCGGCCGAGCGCGGCATCGATCCCGCAGATACCAAAGTGGGAGATACCAAGGTGGCGGCCATCCAAGGAAACGTGCCGCGCAGCGGTTTGGACTTCGCTGGGCAGCGTCGTGCGGTCCTGAATAACCACGTCCAGGAAACAGAGAAACTCGCGCGCCGCGAAGACGATATAGATCTGGTGATCTGGCCGGAAAATTCTTCCGATATCGATCCTTTCCGCGACGGCGAAGCAGCCCAGGCCATTAGCGGTGCCGTCGATGCCATCGACGCTCCCGTGTTGGTCGGTACCGCCACCCGCGATGAGGTGGGCGCGCGCAATACCATGCAAGTCTTTACCCCCGGCCACGGTGTGGGCGATCACCACCATAAGAAGTACCTGCAACCGTTCGGTGAGACCATGCCCATGCGGGACTTCTTCGCGCATTTCTCGGACTACGTCGACCTCGCCGGAGATTTCAAAGCAGGGGATGGGCCCGGTGTGGTCTCCATGAATTCCGTCGCGGTAGGTGTGGCGACCTGCTACGAGGTCTCCTTCGATAACGCCTTCCACGAATCCATCAAAAACGGCGCGCAGATTCTTACGACACCAACCAATAACGCAACATTCGGCTTTTCCGATATGACGTACCAGCAGCTGGCCATGAGCAGGCTGCGGGCGCTCGAAACCGACCGCGCCGTCGTGGTTGCAGCCACCTCTGGAGTCTCCGCACTCGTGCACCCAGATGGTAGCGTGAGCCAATCCACGGAGCTATTTGAGCCCGCGACACTGGTAGAAAGCCTGCCTCTAAAAACCGGTGAAACATTTTCGGTGCGCTACGGTTCGCTCATGCAGTGGCTGATGGTTATTATTGGTACCGTCTGCGCACTCGTTGCCGTGCGTACCAACCGATTGGGTCGTACACCTCGCGGTGTCGGCGCTAAAGAAAAGTAGGAGCATTAATTACTGTGAGCACTCTTGATTCTGCGACGCTGGTTATCATCCCAACGTATAACGAGATTGAAAACCTTCCCCTGATTACCGGCCGTGTCCGCGAGGCGCTGCCAGAGGTTCACATCCTCGTTGTGGATGATAATTCCCCCGACGGCACCGGCGAGAAGGCCGATGCTTTCGCAGCAGAAGATGACCACATTCACGTGCTGCACCGCGAGGGCAAGGGCGGCCTTTTGGGCGCCTATATCGCAGGCTTTGAATGGGGACTGGAGCGCGACTACCAGGTCCTTTGTGAAATGGATGCTGATGGCTCCCACGCCCCAGAACAGCTGCACCTGCTGCTGGAAGAGATTGACAAGGGCGCGGACCTCGTTATCGGTTCCCGCTACGTGCCGGGCGGCGAGACCGTCAATTGGCCGGCATCCCGCGAGTACCTGTCCCGCTTGGGCAACCTCTACATCTCTTTCGCGCTCGGTACCGACCTGTCCGATATGACCGCCGGCTACCGCGCCTTCCGCCGCGAACTCTTGGAAGACATCGACTTTGATGAGCTGTCTAAGGCCGGTTACATCTTCCAGGTGGACTTGGCCTTCCGCGCAGTCAAAGCTGGATACGATATCCGCGAGGTGCCCATTACCTTCACCGAGCGCGAGTACGGCGAGTCCAAGCTGGACGGTTCCTTTGTCAAGGACTCTCTCTTCGAGGTAACCAAGTGGGGCGTGGCTCACCGCGCGGAGCAGGTGAAAGATTTTGCCGGCGAGATGTCCAAGCTGGCGGACCACGAGGTCAAATACGGCTCCGTTCACAATGCCGGCCAGAAGGCCCGCAACGGTGTAGGTTGGGCCACCAATTTTGCCAATGAACTGGGCTACTTGGTCAAGCACCAGGTGGGCCAGCTGACCAAGAAGAAATAATCTAGGCAGCATTTAAGCCCGTACCCCGTGCCAATATGGCAGTCAGGGTACGGGCTTAAATTAATTCCGCTTGAGCCTTTAAGACTTCTTCTGCTGTTCTTGCTCCTTGAGGAGGCGAGCAGCGGTCCGACGGCGGGAGCGCAGGTGGTTAATGCGCTCTTCCAAAAGCTCATCGAGTTCCTCGATGGAACGGCGCTCACGCAGCATATCCCAGTGGGTGCGAGGTGGCTTGATGGGCTTAGCTTCCACGCCTTCGCCCTCTACGAGGTGGCCCAGCTTGCCATTCTTGCACATCCATTCTTCAGGGATTTCTGCCTCATGTGCAAAGGGCACCTCATAAATTTCACCATCGTCCGTGCGGTATTTCACCATCTGGCGCGGTGCGAGGTCGTGGTCGCGGTCAGTTTCGTAGCTGACTGCACCCATACGGCTGCCACGGAGTACGCGATCTGCCATGCAACATCATCCTTTTCAAAGAGATCCCTGATTGACGGCGATAGTTTCGCCTAAGAGCTATTTATTATAACGAACACCCACGCGGTATTGTTCCCAGCCCGCCGATTAATGGGCTAAAGTGTATCTAGTGATCCGTACAGCTAGTCGTGAAAGCAATGTCGGTTCCTGCCAATGGTGTGGAAAGGATATTGACCAAGGCGGTAGGGGACGACCACGTAAGTTTTGCAGCGCCTCGTGCAAACAGCGTGCTTATGAACAAAGAAACAATGTTAGTGGCACGGATATTCCTGCCGATGCAGTAATCTTAAGCCCAGATAAAGTGCAAGGTTTGCGCGACGGCCTTTTTGAATTGCGGTGTTCCGCAGAAGACATTCAAACCGCCGCAGAAGAAGGCGCGAGCGCGGAAGAGCTTTCCAGTCTGTGTGAGGAGCTTATTTCGCTGGCTCGGCGTTTAGAAGGACTTCGATAGTAGATGAAAAAGCTTTTTTATAACCGGAAACTCGTCGTTTCCATCTTCGTGGTTTTAATCCTCGTGCTTACCGCCGTAGCTATCGGCCCGATTGTGTACTCGCTTTTCAAAAGCGGCGGCGTCAAGACGGAGCCCGTGACTGCCGATGGCGCCAAGGCAGCCTCGACTCCGCTCGACGGTTCCTGGTCCGTGGCCAAGGGCCGCGCCGATAACCACACTTCGGTGGGCTTTACCTTCGACGAGGTTCTACCGGCGGAAAGGACGTCCACCTCTGGATCGACCACAGAGGTTACTGGACAGGCGGAGATTTCCGATTCCACGCTGGAATCCGCCACCATTACGGTCAATATGGATGCCCTCACCACGGACAAGAAGGTCCGCGACCAAAACATGAAGTCCAAGCTCTTTAAGACTTCAGACTTCCCAGAGTCTTCCTTCACACTTACTAAGCCCGCCTCGCTTGCCGATGTCCCCGAAGACGGCACCATCGGCTCCGTTAAGCTCACTGGTGACCTCACGATCAAGGATAAAACGCAGGAAATCACCCACGAGTTCGATGTCCTGCGCGACGGTGACGATATCGTCATTGGCGGAGACGTTCCGATCAACCGCCTGGACTACAACGTGGAGACGCCAGACATGCTGGCGGCAAAGGTTGCCGAGGACGGCGAGATCAACCTGCGCATCTCCTTGAATAAGGACTAGACCGTGAATTCTCGACGTTTAATTTCCGTACTGTGGTTCCGCCTCGTAGTCGTCATAGCTTTCTCGATTTTCGTTGCGGTTCAACAGATGTGGCTAGTCACGGCGTTTGCAGCATTGCTAGCCGTATTAACCATCTGGCAGCTGTGGAGCGCCTACAAAAATCAATAGCGTTCCTCTTGTTTTAACGTCACGGTGACTAAATGACGGGGTATAAGTGCGCCAAGGTCCAGCGGCAGGAAAGGCCCGCCTGAAGCGAATCTGCGCCCAATCGGATGTCCGAGCCGTCCGAGGTCGTGGCGTGCCGCTTGCCAGACACCCCACACGAGCCTCGCCGAAGCGAATTCTCAAGCACGGCTCGCTTCAGGAATCTAAGCTCTGGCAACTTAGGGGTCGAGCCAACAGGTGGGCCACAGAACCTTCGAGTCTCTCAAGGTCTTAGCGCGCGCCAACAGGTGAGCTAGCCAAGCCCCGGACCGAATCCACGAGCCTAAGGGATTATGCTCAAACCACCCTCAACTTAACCTCCATATCTCCATTATTGTCCGATAATGTACATTATGTCATTTTAGATCCATGAACGCCCCTCCCATCGTGCCAAGGCCTTTCATCCAAGAATGGCAAAGCCACTCCGGGCGCAGTTTGTTCCAAATTTACAAATAGTGCCCTTCGAAACGCCCAAATCGGCTCACTATTTGCAAAAACGCATCACGCCATGCCATCGCATCACGCCAGCAGGCCATGCCAGCAAGCCACGCCGGCACACGACACCAAACGTGCACCGCCGAAAGCCAACACATATGCTGGAACTCATGACTATTCAACGCGTTGTCATTAAGCCTTCCCGCGCCGCCCTGTTCCTGGTCTTGGACATTGCGGAAGGCGGCGAGCAAGCCACTCGGGACATGCTCTCCGCATTTGGCGATACCTTCAAGTCCGTCAATTTCCGCCACAATGAGGGCGAGCTGTATACGGTCGTTGGCATCGGTGCGTCCATGTGGCCACGCCTCACCAGCGCTCCCCGGCCGGACAAGCTCAAGGAGTTCGAGCCGCTCGAGGGCGCGTACAAGGCGCCTTCCACGCCCGGCGATATCCTGCTGCATTTCCGCGCGAATACTTATGACCTCTGCCACGAGATGGCGCGCCAGGTCTTGCGTCAGCTGGGCGATGCCGCCACCGTCATCGATGAGACCCAGGGCTTCAAGTACCTGGACCAGCGCGATCTCCTGGGCTTTGTGGACGGCACCGCTAATCCCCTCCCCGAGGAAGCCCTCGAGACAGTGCTGCTTGCCGATGACGCCGATTATCCCCGCGGCTCCTACGTCACTGTGCAAAAATACACGCATGACCTAGATAAGTGGAGCGGCATCAGCACCGAAGAGCAAGAACGCGTTATCGGGCGCACCAAGGCCGATGACGTGGAGCTCGATGAGGATGCACAGCCATCAAATTCCCACGTCGCTCTCAATGACCTCGAGGAAGATATCTACCGCGAGAACATGGTCTTTGGTTCCTTTGCCGCAGGTGAGATGGGTACTTACTTCATCGGATATGCCAAGGACCCAGAAGATATCAACGAGCGTTTGCGCAATATGTTCATCGGCGATCCCGAAGGCAATTATGACCGAATCCTGGACTTCTCCACCGCCCTGACTGGAACGAACTTTTTCGTCCCGAGCGTCGATTTGCTAGACGGATTCGACGAGCTTCCGCACTAAAAGCACTAGAAAGCCTAACGGCGCCCGCCGCGATTGCGGTGGGTCAGGCCGAATTGGACGGAATCGATCATTCCGAGGGTCATGAGCGCCTCGCGAAGTGCGAATTGGAAGGTCCATAACCTGCGGAAAACCGGATCAAAGCCGGCGGCGGCGGCCTCGCGAAGGTGCCCATCAAAAAAGGATCGCTGCTGGCGCAGGGATTCAATATAGTGGCTGCCCACGTGCGTTTCGGACACGATGCGCAGGTGAGAGTTCTTATCTACGAGCCGGTGCACGTCCATAGTCAGCGGATAGTCGAGTCCTGGCCAGATATAGGCCCGCATGGCCTGCAAGGATGCTCGGGCAGCCTCCGACATGGACTCGGTGGCCACGATCGATTGAAAAGCCGCCCGACCGTTTGCGGTAAGGAATCGGTCGAGGACTCGGATATAGGCCTTGCGCTCTCGCGGGCTTAATTGCTCGAACTTTTCCACGCTGATGATCGCATCGTAGTGCCCGCGCCATTGCTTCGGGCTCGGAACAGAATCCGGAATCCGCTCTACGTGGATAGAGTCCTCCGTTCCGGCGAAGACAAGCGCCTCGCGCATCTGGGTGATTTGTTCAACATCGCTGGTCAGGACATCGACAGTGGCGCGGCGTTTGGTAGCGCGGATCGCAGCCTGCATTCCGGCCGCGGGATAGACCAGAAGGTGGGTGCCGGCGCCGGTGCGGGTGACATCGAGAAGCCAATCCGCCGCCCTACGCTGCGCCTCGCCCAAGTCATCCCGGTCTACGTTGGTGGGTTCGCTCACCGTGGTGACATCGACAAAGTGGCTCTTCGGTTCCCTGCCGCCGGCCTTTGGACTAAAGCTTTCGACCGTTTCCCGGATCGTCGTCGGCACGCCGCTGGAGAAGATCCCACCAACGTGGCTTAGACCATCGCCAGCATAGAGGCGCACTAGGTCGAGAGGCAGCTCCCCTGGCTCAGAATCGCGCACGCTTACCCCTTGCGGTTTGGGAAGATACCCCACCTGCAGGAGTTTGCCTAAAACTTTCACTAATTGGGTGGAGGATGAGACGGTCCACTCGCCTGCCATATAGCTTTCGGCGAAGCCTAACCATCCGGTGGCGGCGATTCGCTCGAATAATGCATCGTGGCCTACCTTCAAATCGGGGCCGCCAGCAGCATCGAGTTCCAGTTCCAAGCCGGCATTATCGCAGGCCTTGGCGAATTCTGCCTCGGCCCGACGGGATTTTAGCGCCGCCCAGCGCTGCGATGGCACGGTCGCAATATTGGGCCATGCCTCCGCGTCGATGGAGCGTAGATGCTCGGGGGTGGAAAAACTCATGGTTTGGGGAGCGCTCCTGGGTGCAAGGGTCACGGTTGCGCTTATTTTAGCTAGATTCTGAGCGGTTTCGGTTAAGGCGCTCCGCATGAAAGGAAACCTGAAACGCATGTAAATGGGTATCAAGTATGCACGTTATGTAACGAGCGTTTACACTATACGGGTACTTAAATAAGCTTTCTCGAGGAAGGTCGCATTAATTCCATGACTGATACCCCTTATCGTCCAAACGGAAGCCGTCACCACGTCGTCGTGGTTGGCGGTGGATTCGGCGGTCTTAACACTGTGAAGAAGTTGAAGAACGCCGATGTTGAGATCACCCTCATCGATAAGAAGAACCACCACCTGTTCCAGCCAATGCTCTACCAGGTGGCTACCGGCATGATTTCCGCTGGTGAGGTTGCCCCCTCGACCCGCCAGCTGCTGCGCAACCAGGATAATGTGGACTTTGTCAACGGCAACGTGACCGACATTAACCTGGAGGACCAGACGGTTACCGCCGAGCTCGATGACTTTTCGCGCACCTACTCCTACGACTCCCTCGTGGTTGCCGCTGGTTCCAGCCAGTCGTACTTTGGCAACGACCACTTCGCGGAGTTTGCCCCTGGCATGAAGACCTTGGATGATGCCCTGGAGCTGCGTTCCCGCATCATTTCCGCCTTCGAAAAAGCTGAGCTTACCGATGACCCCGCTGAGCGCGAGCGCCTCCTGACCTTCATCATCGTCGGTGCCGGCCCGACCGGTGTGGAGCTCACCGGCCAGATCGCTGAGTTGGCTAACCGCACGCTTAGCGATGTCTACTCCACCTACGGCACCTCCGCCGCAAAGATTTACCTGCTCGACGGTGCGCCGCAAGTGCTCCCGCCGTTTGGCAAGCGCCTCGGCCGCCGTGCTCAGCGCACTTTGGAGAAGGAAGGCGTCAACGTTCGCCTGAACGCCATGGTGACCAACGTCAACGAAGACTCCGTGACCTACAAGAACATGAAGACCGAGGAAGAGGTCACCCTCGAGGGCGCGACCAAGATCTGGTCCGCTGGTGTTTCCGCTTCCCCACTGGGCAAGATGGTCGCTGACCAGGCCGGAGTCGAGGCTGACCGCGCGGGCCGCGTTTCCGTCAACGATGACATGACCGTTGGTGACTTCAACAACGTCTACATCATCGGTGACATGATGTCCCTGAACCGCCTGCCGGGCTTGGCACAGGTGGCAATTCAGGGTGGCGAGCACGTCGCCAAGCTCATCGAGACCAAGGTGGACGAGGAGTCCACGGCCGATGAAAAGGAACCTTTCGAGTACTTCGACAAGGGCTCGATGGCCATCGTGACCCGCTTCAATGCCGTTGTGAAGCTGGGCAAGACCGAATTCTCCGGCTTCCCAGGCTGGTTGGCATGGCTGGCCTTGCACCTGACCTACGTCGTTGGTCTACGCAGCCGCTTGGCTGTATTGGTCAACTGGGCGGCTAATATTCTCTCCCGCAACCGCGGCAACCTGGAGATTACTACCCAGCAGCGCATCGCCCGCAACCTCATCGATGAGGCAGAAGAAGAGAAGAAGAACTAAATTCTCCTCGGCACCAGCCGCCGTCCTACTACCCCGCTGCGGGGCTGTGGGCGGCGGCTTTTGTGGTTTTCGTTCCTATTTTCCCATTTTTGTTAGGCTTGGGCATTACAACATGGGGTGCCACGCAGTGGCTGAGATACACCCATTGAACCTGCTCTCAGTTAGAACTAGCGAAGGGATTGTTGTGGACTTATCATTTCTCCGTGCCCACGATGCGGTGCGCGATACCGCTCCACTTATTCAGTGCTTGACCAATAAGGTCGTCAGCAATATTTCTGCCAATGCACTGTTGGCCATCGGCGCCAGCCCGGCAATGGTAGATACCCCAGATGAGTCGCAAGATTTTGCGAAGATCGCCAGCGGTGTGCTTATCAATTGCGGAACCCCGAATTCCGAGCAATACGCCGGCATGCGAGAGGCAATCGCCGGTGCGACCGCGGCTGGAAACCCGTGGGTCCTCGATCCCGTTGGCGCGGGTGGTCTGCAGAAGCGCACCGAGTTCATGCATGAAGTCTTGCCGCAGCGACCGACGGCGATTCGCGGCAATGCCTCCGAGATCATAGCCTTGGCCGGAACCGGAGCCGGCGGGCGCGGCGTGGAGTCCACCGATGGCGTGGAGGCGGCTCTGGAACCAGCGCTCAAACTGTCCCGCGATACTGGAGCCGTAATTGCCGTGTCTGGTCCCACGGATCTCATCGTGCAGGCAGGCGAAACGCCGCGTGCGGTAAGCCTCGAGTCTGGACACCCGATGCTGCAAAACGTCATCGGCACGGGTTGTTCGCTGGGCGCCATCTGCGCGGCTTACCTGGCAGCGTGGGAGGATCCATTCACAGCGATCATCGCAGCGCATGCGCATGTGGGGGCCGCAGGCAGCGTTGCCGCGGAGAAATCCACGGCGCCCGGCTCCTTTGCGGTTGCCTGGCTCGATGCGCTGTATGGGCTGTCCACCGATGTAATCGAGGAGCGCATCTCTGCCTCCGAGGTCGCCGACATTGCGGAGCTGTCATGAGCATCGATTGGACGCTGTATCTCATCACCGATCCTGAGCTCGCCGGCGGGCGGGACAAGGTCGTTCCCATCGTGCAAGAGGCGGTACGCGGCGGGGCTACCGTCGTGCAATTGCGCGATAAGGAGGCCAGCGACGAGGAGGTCGAGGCTACCGCCCGCGAACTCATGAAGGTCTTAGGCGGCGTACCGCTTTTTATCAATGACCGCGCCGAGGTAGCGGCCAAGGTAGGCTGCCACCTGCACATTGGCCAAAACGATATGGATTTTAACCAAGCACGGGAGCTGCTTGGCCCCGATAAGCTCATCGGGCTTTCGGTGGGCACGCGGGAAGAGCTGGACGCCATTGACCCGCAGGAAGCCCCCGATGTCATTGGCATCGGCCCGGTTCACTCGACGGCGACCAAGAAGAATGCGCCAGCGGGAATCGGTGCCGAGGCCGCCAGGCGCCTTGCCACCGCGGCGCGCGAACGCGGCATCGAGTCCGTCGCCATCGGCGGCATCAAGGCACACAATGCCCACGAACTTTCTGCAAGCGACTTTGCAGGGATCTGCGTGGTCAGCGACATTATGGCTGCCGATGACCCGGCAGCGGCAGCACACAACCTAAAGGAGGCCTACTGTGGCTAAAGGAACCTACCCCCGTATTCTCTCGATTGCTGGAACCGATCCCACAGGCGGAGCCGGTATCCAGGCCGATTTAAAGTCCATCGCCGCCGCGGGCGGGTATGGAATGAGCGTGGTCACCGCGCTGGTGGCCCAAAATACCCAAGGCGTGCGCAGCGTCCACGTCCCGCCGCTGGATTTCCTCCAAGAGCAGCTGGATTCCGTCCGCGAAGACGTAAACATCGATGCCATCAAGATCGGCATGCTTGCCGATGCCCCCATCACCGACCTCGTATCCACGTTCCTCGACCAGATCGACCCGTCCGTCCCCGTGGTCTTGGACCCGGTCATGGTGGCCACCAGTGGCGACCGCCTCTTGGACCCCGCGGCGGAAAAGGCGGTGCGCGAGCTGTGTTCCCGCGCTGATGTCATCACGCCCAACCTCAAGGAGCTGGCCGTCCTGACGCAGACGGAGGAAGCTACGGACTTGGACCGTGCCATCGAGGTGGCTAAGACGTGGGCCGCTGAGGCGGATACGGCGGTCATCGTCAAGGGCGGGCACCTTGACTCGGCGATTGCCGATAACGCCGTGGTCACTGCCGATGGCAAGGTTCACCGCGTGGAATCGGCTCGAGTGCAGACCAAGAATACCCACGGCACGGGCTGCTCCCTCTCCTCTGCCCTAGCAACGCGGCTTGGCGCAGGCGATGAAGTCGCCACCGCCCTAGAGTGGTCCACGGACTGGCTGCACGAGGCGATTGCTAATGCGGATGCGCTGGCCGTCGGCAAAGGCAGCGGGCCGGTAGACCACCTGCACCGCTCGCAGCGCTTGATGCGGGCTGCGTCCTCGGTACCGCTTCCTCACTTGTCCGGGCCATTGGAAGAGGTAGAAAATCCGGAACAGCCGCGGGTAGCGGCCGCTGGCCCGTACACGCAGCGCCTGTGGAATATCGCGGCGGAGCACTGGGAGCAGGTAAAGGCACTACCCTTTATTCAGAAGCTGGGGTCCGGGGCACTTGCCAACGATGCTTTCAGCTTCTACCTCGATCAGGATTCGCAATACCTGGCGTCCTACTCGAAGGCCCTGGCTCGCCTGGCCAGCCAAGCGCCCGATACCGCACAGCAATTGCACTGGGCGCAGGGCGCCTACGAATGCCTCGCGGAGGAGGCTGAACTGCACCGCGGATGGTTGAAGGATTCTGCTACTACGGCGCCATCGCGGGTCACCAGCGCATACACGGATTTTCTCATCCGCAGCACGCACACGGATGATTATGCGGTTGGCATCGCGGCGGTACTTCCCTGCTACTGGCTGTATGCAGAGGTAGGCCTGCACTTGGCGGAATTCGACTCGCCCGATCACCCCTACCATGCCTGGTTGGAGGTCTACGGCGGGGAAGATTTCCTCGCCGGGGTGCGCGAGAGCATCAAGATTGTGGAGGAAACTTTAGAAAAGGCGGATGAGGCCACTCGGACCCGTGCCGAGCGCGCCTTTATCAGCGCCAGCATCCACGAGGTCGATTTCTTCGACCAAGCGGACCGGCGCTTTTAAAACCTTAAGCCAATAGATCCGCGCCAGGCCTAGAAAGCACGGCGACCAAGAAGGTAGAATGCTCCGAAAATAGCTTCATGTCCCAAGAAGAGAATGTGAAGTCAACGCGGTAGCCCACCTTCTGCGCCATATCGAGGAAGTCCTGGAAATCCCAACCGCGGCCTTCCCCAAAGCCAGTGACGAAGCGCCCGCCGGGGGTCAGAGAGTTAAAAATATTTCGCAGGGCTTCCTCACGGCCGTCCACGGCCAAAAAGCCCATGACGTTTCCCGCAGAAACAGCGAGGTCAAAGGGTCCTTCAGGAACCTCTTCGGTGCACAGGTCTCCGACGAACCATTCGCCTTCCGGGAAATCATGTTCGGCGTGTTCGATCAAAATGGGATCTACGTCGATGCCCACCACGCTGTGTCCGCGGCGCAGCAATTCCCCGCCGACGCGGCCGGTTCCACAGCCGGCGTCGAGGATGGTGGAATTGCGTTCCACCATGGCATCGACAAGCCGGGCCTCCCCATGAATGTCTTTGCCCTGCGCCTCAAGCATCTTCCATTTGCGGGCGAAATTATGGGAGTGGGCGGGATTGGCTTCGGTAACTTCTTTCCACGTAGGCATAGATTCGATTATATTACCCACCGTCGGTGTAGGCTTTACCCGCTGCTTAAAACGTGGCCCGTTTTACTACTTGATTGCGTTACTATCCGCACTACCGTGCAAAGGAGGCTGAAACGATGCCGTCCGTACCCACGCCCTTTAGGGGCCGAAAGAAACCCACGCCTCCTAGTCAGCCTTCCTTCCCACCGGTTCCCGCGGAGCGCGCCATCGAGCACTGCCGCGTTTTCGTCGATGGTGAGGCCCTACCCGGCGAGTATTCCGCGCATTCCGCCCTGGAAACCGTGGCGGAATATGGCCGCGGGTTTGTCTGGGTGGGCCTGCATGAGCCCTATGAATCCCAGATGACGAAGATCGCTTCGCAATTTGGCATCCACGAGCTCATCGTGGAAGACGCCGTTATGGCCCACCAGCGACCGAAGCTGGAGCGCTACGATGACCAGCTCTTTGTGGTGGCGCGCTCGGTGAATTACCGCGACCACGATGAGGTGAAAGATAAGCGCCATATCATTTCTACGGGCGAAATTCAGATGATCATGGGCTCTAACTTCATCATCACCGTCCGCCACGGTGCAAAGCTGCCCTTCTGGGCCTAGACTGTCGAAGACGAGCAGGACTTGGTGGAGCTCGGCCCCGTCGCCATGGCCTGGAAGATCCTGGACATGATGGTGGACCGCTACTCCGAAGTCGCGCGCCTTATTAGCGATGAAGTCGATGAACTCGAAGAGGAAATCTTTACCCCCAATCTCAAATTCGACGTCGACCGCATTTATATGTTCAAGCGCGAAGTCTTGGAAATGAAGCACGCCATTTACCCGCTGTCTGCGGCGCTAAAGGCAATGGTTTCGGATCACAAGGACCTCATCTCCAAACAGATCCGGTCCTACCTGCGCGATGTCTATGACCACGAGCTCGTGGTCAATGACTTGGTGGCCAGCTTCGATGAACGCCTGACCTCGCTTATTGATGCCTCGGTGGCCAAGGTCACCATGCAGCAAAACTCCGATATGCGCACCATCTCCGCGGTCGTCGGCATGTGGGCTGCGCCGACCTTAGTCGCCGGTATTTACGGCATGAACTTCGATATCATGCCGGAGCTGCACTGGGCCTTTGGGTATCCCATGGCAATAATCATCATGGTCGCAGTCGTTGGCGGACTGTGGGCGTGGTTCCGGAAGAACCACTGGCTCTAGCTGCGCTTATCCATAATCATGGTGCGCAGCGTGGTGCGTGCAACTAGGGTGTCTCCTTGGCGCATTTCTACGCTCCACACGTGGGTCCGCGTGCCCAATTGAATGGGGGTGGCCACAGCTTCTAGCTCGCCCTCACCTGTCGCCTTGATGAAGTCCGTGGAGTTATTGACCCCCATCGCTGGGGCATCGGCAGCCGCGACGCTGGCAAGGGAGGCCACCGTTTCCGCGATGGTGCAATATAGCCCGCCATTCGCCACGCCCCACGGTTGGTGGTGCTGAGGAGTCACGGTGAGGTGTGCGCGGGCCTCGGTCGGGCCCACGCGGTCGAAGGTGAGCCCGATGAACTCAGCAAGCCCGCCGTTAACCGAATTTAGTTTCTCCAGTTCCTCCTCGTTGAGCAGGCGCGTATGCGCGGTATGGAGTAAGTCATTGAGTATCTGGGTATCTGACATAGCCTTCAAGCTTAGCCGCCAGCGCGGCGAAAGTGAGGCGGTGACGTAGGATAGGCACCATGACTGAAAAGAACGAACTCGCGCACATTGGTGTTGTCGGCCTAGCGGTAATGGGCTCCAACCTAGCCCGCAACTTTGCCCGCAATGGCAATACCGTCGCCGTCTATAATCGCAGCCCAGAAAAGACTCACGCCCTCATTGAGACCCACGGCGACGAAGGAAACTTTATCCCTTCCGAGTCCATCGCGGATTTCGTCGCTTCCTTGGAGCGCCCCCGCAAGGCCATCATCATGGTGCAGGCGGGCAAAGCCACCGATGCGGTCATTGACCAGCTTGCCGATGCCATGGATGACGGCGATATCATCATCGATGGCGGCAATGCGCTGTTTACGGATACCATTCGCCGCGAAAAGGAAGTGGCCGAGCGCGGTAAGCACTTCGTGGGCGCTGGCATTTCCGGCGGCGAAGAAGGCGCCTTGAACGGCCCATCCATCATGCCTGGTGGTCCGGCTGAGTCCTGGGAGACCCTCGGCCCCATCCTGGAGTCCATCGCCGCGGAGGTCGATGGCACCCCGTGCGTGACCCACATCGGCCCGGATGGCGCCGGCCACTTCGTCAAAATGGTCCACAACGGCATCGAGTACGCCGATATGCAGGTCATCGGCGAGGCCTACCAGCTGCTGCGCTACGGCGCTGGCATGGAGCCTGCCGAGATTGCGGAGATTTTCAAGGAATGGAACTCCGGCGACCTGGACTCCTACCTCATTGAGATCACCGCCGAGGTACTGGCCCAGAAGGATCCGGACACGGGCGCCCCGCTTGTCGATGTCATCTTGGACGCCGCCGGCCAGAAAGGTACCGGCCGCTGGACTGCCATCAACGGCCTCGAATTGGGCGTGCCGATTACCGGCATTGCCGAGTCCGTCTTTGCCCGCGCACTGTCTTCTTCGAGCCAGCAGCGCGCCGCCGCGCAGGAGGGCCAGCTTCCGGCAGGCACGAACGCGGACTTCGACATCGACAAGGATGCCTTCATCGAAGACGTTCGCCGTGCGTTGTATGCCGCCAAGCTCATCGCCTACTCCCAGGGCTTCGATGAGATCAAGGCTGGTTCCACCGAATTCGGTTGGGATGTCGATCCGCGCGACCTAGCAACCATCTGGCGCGGCGGCTGCATCATCCGCGCTAAGTTCTTGGACCGCATCCGCGAGGCATTTGATACCAATCCAGAGCTTCCCGCCCTCATCCTGGATCCCTACTTCAAGGGTGAGCTGGAAGACCTCATCGAACCGTGGCGCCGCGTCGTCGTCGCTGCAACCCAGATGGGCCTGCCGGCTCCGGTCTTTGCCTCCTCGCTGTCATACTACGACAGCCTGCGCGCCACGCGCCTGCCCGCCGCCCTGATCCAGGGCCAGCGCGATTTCTTTGGTGCACACACCTTTAAGCGCACCGATAAGCCGGGCACCTTCCACGTCGAGTGGTCCGGCGACCGCAGCCTGACGCAGACGGACTAAGTACTGCAAATAAAAGGGGAGGACCTGCACGGTGCAGGCCCTCCCCTTTTTCGTCTCTGGATTTAGACCAAGCCCAGCCACGACCAGTAGGTGGCAGACAGCAGCAGGATGAGCAGGTACCCGACAATGGTCAGCGGGATACCGGAGCGCAGGAATTGCTTGGTACTAAAGGCACCGGTGCCATAGGCCAGCATGTTCTGCGGCGCCGAGACAGGAAGCAAGAATCCGAAGCAGATGACGAACTGTTGGATGACCACGAAGCCGATGCCACCGTTGGGCACATCCAGCGTGGCGGCCAAGGCAATAAAGACCGGGATGAGCGCGGAGGCTAGCGATGTAGCGGAGGCAAAGCCCAAGTGGATGAGGATATTAAACAGCGATACCAACGCAATCGTTGCCAGAATCGGCAGCGAATCCAGCCCCATAAGCCCAAAGGTCTTTTCTGATAGCCACGTGGCAGCGCCCGTATCCAGCAGGAAGGAGCCGAGGGAAATGCCGATGGCAAAGACGATGAGGGTACCCCAGCTCACGGACTTTTGCGCCTCAGGCCAGGTAAATACGCCAATCTTCGGCAGCAGCATGAGTGCTACGGCCACCGCGGTAATGACGGCCGAGCTAATCGGGTGCAGCAGTCCCTCCGTGGCCCAGAAGAAGAGCAGGAGGAGGGAAAACCCGATAAGCCTTTTCTCTTCCGGTGAGGTGGGCCCAAGGTCCTCTAGCTGCTTGGCGATGAGCTCCTTTCCTCCCTCAATGCGCTCCGTTTCCGGTTTGATGACGGCGCGCATGATGAAATACAACGCAATGGACATCAGGATGGACCACGGCGCGGCCCAAATGAACCATTGGCCCCACGAGACCGATTGCCCCATTTGATCCTCGATAAATCCCACCGCCACGAGGTTTTGGGCGGCGGCGGTCTTGATGCCCACGTTCCAGATCGATACGGCCTGCGCTGCGGTAATGACGAGTAGCGCGCCCAGCTTCGACTCATAGGACAGGCCGAAGGCGGCCACCATACCGAGCAAGATGGGCACCACGGCGCCCGCACGCGCGGTGGCAGAGGGAACGAAGAAGGCCAAGATGATGGCGATCGCGATGGCGCCGATAACGATGTGGGAGGTCTTCTCCCCCGCGATTTTCAGCACGTACAGGGCAATCCGCTTATGCAGTCCCGTGGCCTGCATTGCTCCGGCCAAGATCAGCGCCGCGGCCACGAGCGCTACCGCGGACGAGGAAAATCCCGCCATCGCGACCTTGAGGGCATTAGAGGTGCCGTAGATGCCATCGGATTCTGGATCCGGCCCGAGGCCCAAAAGTAGGGAGATAAGGCCGACGATCAACAGTGCGCTCACCGGATAGCTCACGGCCTCAGTCACCCACATGATCACCGCGAAGGCCAGCATGCCTAGGGCCACTTTAGCGGGCCAATCGAGCCCCGGGATCGGGATAAGTAAGACGGCCGCGAGGGCCAGGAAGGCCAGCGCGAACCACACGGCATCAAGGTGAAATTTCTCCTTTTTCGTGGGTTCGGTAGATTCCTGCGGCGAGGAGTGGGAAGAAGAACTGGCTGTGGATGCTTGTGCTTGAGCCATGGAGACGACTCCTTAACAGTTCGTTGTGGCCCTGGGATGGGCCGGTGAGTGAAGGAATAAATCGTGTGTGCTTCCCAGCACCACCTTCCACGTTAGGTAATAACCAGTGAAATACCTAAAGTAGAGCCCTATTTTTGCTATGGCATTTCTCACTCATAAAGACGGTGCCCAATCGTGCGCTGGCCGATGCGGAATTTTGCGCACCCACCAGTTAGAATTGCCCAACGATGACTACTTTTGCCGAACTCGGCTTACCTCAGCGCGTGGTTCACGTTTTGAACGACCAAGGAATCACGGAAGCATTTCCCATCCAAGCCGCAGCCATCCCGGATGTACTTGCGGGCAAGGACGTACTCGGCCGCGGGCCTACCGGATCCGGAAAGACCTTTACCTTCGGGCTTCCCACGCTGGCCCGATTGGCTGGCTCGGGTGCCTCGACCCCCGGCCACCCCCGTGCGGTCGTCCTCGCCCCCACCCGCGAGTTGGCGACGCAGATCCAACAACGCCTTGATGAGCCCGCCACCGCATTAGGGCTGCGCGTCCTCGCGGTGGTCGGCGGCGTCAATATCAACCACCACATTCGGTCTTTGGCGCGCCCAGTGGATCTCTTGGTCGCTACACCTGGTCGCGCCCAGGATCTCATCGCCCAAGGCAGGTTGTCCTTTGACAAGGTGCAGATCACCACTTTGGACGAGGCGGACCAGATGGCCGATATGGGGTTTCTTCCCCAAGTGCGCAAGCTCTTAAACTACACCCCGCCCACCGGTCAGCGGTTGCTTTTCTCCGCGACCCTCGACGGAGACGTCAATAAGCTCGTCGAGCAATTCCTGCACGATCCCGTAGTCCATTCCACCGCACCGGTGACCGCGGCGGTGGAATCGATGTCGCACCACCTGTTTTTCGTCGGGGATCGCCCCGCCCGCAACGAGGTGGTTATGCGCATCGCCGCGCGCGCGGGCAAGACCATTATGTTCATGCGAACCAAGCACGGCGTGGATAGGCAGGTGAAAAAGCTAAGGCGCGCCGGCATCAACGCCTATCCACTCCACGGGGATAAGGGTCAAGGTGCGCGCACCCGCGCCATTTCTGGCTTTGCCGATGGCTCCATTCCAGTCCTCGTTGCCACCGATATCGCAGCACGCGGCATCGATATCGCAGACGTCTCCCTCGTCGTCCACGTGGATCCGCCGGCCGAACACAAGGCCTACCTGCACCGCGCCGGACGAACGGCGCGCGGCGGCGCCACAGGCACGGTGGTTACCCTGGTCACCGATGAACAGCGTTCAGAGGTAGCTGCCCTCATCAAAAAGGCCGGTGTGAGCGCTACCGAACACGATATTTCCCACCGCGATAACCCGGCCGGCGCTCCCGAGCTGCGCACGGTCACCGGCGCCCGCAAACCCCACGGACCAGCCCTTCCCCCACCGGGCCAAGACGGTTCGCACGGCTCGGGCCAGCAACAAAAGAAACAACCCCCACGCCAGCAGAAGAAACCGGTTGGTGGTGCCAGGAGGGGTAAGGGGCGGCGTCGTTAAGCGCTGGCGCAATAGAAAGGAGGATAGGCCCGTGCAGGTTTTATCTACCACTGACTGGACCGCCCGCATGGATGAGCACGAACGGCGGGCGGCGGACCGACTGGAGAGGTTTCGCCATCCGGGCAGCTATCATCCCGTATTTGATTTCCTCTTTGAGTATTACCCTGTCCGCCCGTCGCACCTAAAGCGCTGGCACCCCGGCATTGACACGGCGCTCGAGGGTGACGCGCCGCAGGCTAGCTGGCGCGATTACCACGAGACTGCGGACGGCATCACCGTGGACGTGGAGTCCTATATGCAACGCCGCGGAAGTTCGATTGACTATATTTTGGATCTGCTGCGGCGCTCTGCCACCAACCCGGTGCACTTTGATTGCTTTGGTCTGCATGAATGGGCGATGGTTTACCACACCGATTCCCCACGCCATGATCTCCCGCTGCGCTTAGGCGCAGAAGGAACCAACCGCGTCGTTGATACTCATTCCCTAAAGTGCTCGCATTATGATGCGTTCCGTTTCTTTACTCTGCCGGCGCGCCCGCTCAATCTGACGGTGCTCCACCGTGAGGATCAACCTGCCAATGACCAAGCAGGCTGCGTGCACGTGACCATGGACCTTTATAAATGGGCGTGGAAGCTGGGGCCCTTGGTCCCAGGCGATCTCTTCCTCGATTGCCTGGATCTGGCTATCGATGCCCGCATCCTTGACATGGAGGCCTCCCCGTACGATTGCCGTAATTGGGGCCTTGGGGTAGTTCCTATTGAAACACCAGAGGGCAAGGCGACGTATGTCAACCGTCAACGGGGCCTCGCGCAGCGAGCGCAACCGCTGCGCGAGCGGCTTGTCGCAGTAATGGAAAGGGCTTATTGCCAGTTACACTAGATTAAACGCATCATGCGCTGGCTCGGGAGTTTTGGAGAAAGGCACTACATGGCACGGCACTCAAACGGGGAAAACAGATTCGCACTAGCTGGCTGGGTTATCGCGGTTATCATCATCGCAATCCTTGCTGTCATCGCACCTTTGATTTTCCTGTTGCGCGCTGGGGGTGACTCTGGAGAGCCTACGGCCGCAGAAACCGCGTCCCAATCCCCTGTGGAAAGCAGCCCAGGAGTCTCCTCCTCCGCTCCGAGTACGCCGGACGACGGCGAAGAGGCTTCGGGCTCGGCTTCCTCTTCCACCGTGGAGATGGCCCCCAATACTCTCCTGCTCGTTGATACTTCTGCGAATATGACCGCGATGTTTGATGCAACGCAACAGGCGCTATCTGGCACCGCGGAAAAATTGAGTGACAACAATAGCCAGGTAGCCTTGTGGAACTATTCGTCCCCCATTTCGGAGGCCGCGTCGGTGGGGTACCGCGATAACCTCGGATTCGGCAATGGCCCTGCGGTGCCGAAGACACTCGCGGCATTCGGCACCGGTGGGGTGCCGCAATCGCGCAGCGCCACAATTGCCGCGCTGAACACCGCTGCGGATCAGGCCGCCGGTACCAACCGGAAGGCACGGGTGCTCCTCGTGACAACGGGCACCGAGCTCGATATGGACGATGCCCAGTTTGCCGCCGCTCTTGACGGCGCGAAGTCAGACAACGTAGAGCTATCCGTCGTCCACGTGGGCCCAGGGGCTATCGATGAACAGCTAAAGAACGCCGCTGACAACTTCACTAGCGTCGATGCGGGTACGCAGGAGGACCTCAACGCCGCGATGGATAAGGCCGCTGGGGTTTAAACAAAAAAGTTCTCCCTCCACCCCCGTGAGCTGGGGTCTGGAGGGAGAACTTATTAAGAGGACTTAGGAACTCTTGCGGTTGCGGCGAGCGGCGAGCTCATCCAAGCCAACCACGTTGTCATCGGGCAATTCCTCGATGCGCTCTGCGGGGAAGGACGTAATCGTGCCGGACAGTTCCTTCAAGATTCCCGGCACTGCGATGCCGAAGACACCCTGCCCGCCGGCGAGAAGGTCAATGACCTCATCATTGGAGCGGCACTCGTACACGGTAGTGCCATCAGAGACGAGGGTGAGCTCAGCCAAATCGTTAACGCCGCGGTCATGCAACGATTCCACGGCCAAACGGATATTCTGCAGGGAAATGCCGGTGTCGAGCAGGCGCTTGACAATCTTGAGGACCAAGACGTCCTTGAAAGAATAAAGGCGCTGTGAACCCGAGCCGCGGGCGGTGCGAATGGAGGGGTTGACCAAGTTGGTGCGTGCCCAGTAGTCCAACTGGCGATAGGTGATGCCAGCAACCTGGCAGGCGATGGGCACGCGGTACCCCACTTCTTCGTCCGGTCCCACATCAAAGAGGGATTCTTGGACGTACTGGGACTCGGACTGAGTGTCCTCGGTGATGCTCACGTAATTACTCCAATGGGGTTTGTTGGAAGCTCTAAAGATCAATTAAATGCCAAGCGCACACCCCCGTCAAGCGGTGGCTGCTTAACCTTCGAGTACAACTTTAGACTTTAAAAACCACATTGTCACCATTAGTCACACGCGTGTCATTAATTTTTTTCGTCTTCTTCCCCCGTGTGGAAATCGGATTCATCCATGCCAAGGCTGCGCATCATCTCTTCGAAATCGGCATCGGCCTGCGCGTTTCCGGATGCAGAGGTGCTTTCCTCGGCGGAGGAGGCATCGCTGTCTTCCCATTCCTGTGTGGGGGTAGGAAGCTCGAGGTCGAAGTATTCCTTAATGTCCTCCTCGCTGGCGAAGACGGATACCTGCGCCAAGAGCGCAGATTCGGCAACGATGGGCACCTTAAAGTACTCGGCTACCGCCAAGGCATCGCTTACACGCGCATCAAAAACTTCACCTTGCGCGGTCTGAATATCCACCATGAAGGTGCCTTGATGGTGGTTGACAATCTCGATGGCGTCGACGCCACCTGCCGCCTCTAGAACCTCACAGAGAAGATCGTGGGTCGTTGGGCGGTTTGGGCGGGGGTCAGCAAAAACACCGGCCAATTGAATTCCGTCTACGGCTGAAAGCCAGACGGGGATGAGGCGATTCTCTTCGGGCCAACGCAGCAGCGCGCAGACATCATCTTCTGGCCCTAGCTGGTGAATGCCGTGAAATTCAAGGGTTACATCACTCATAGCTACCACTCTCCCACACGGGAGGCTGCCATGGTGAGTTAGGCGTTAAATTCGTGGCGCAAATCCGTCTTTACCAAGGTGGCGTGCAAAGAAACGACCAGTGCCGTCATCTGCTGGGAGAGCTCTTCTGCCTGCTGGTGCGCGGTATCGGAATTCGAGTGCGCCACGGGGGCCGCAACCTGCGAAATCAAATCTGCTTGGCGGCGTGCGCTATTGCGCAGGGACTTCAGCTGGCTAGCGCTAAAGCCGAAGGCCTGCAACGCTACCGCGGCAGAAGCAATGGCCACGTCGTCGGTATTGAAAAATCCCGCGGCGTCCGGCTTAATGAGCTTGTCCTTGATAAAGGTGGCAATATCCGCCTCGGATGCTCCGGCTTGCTCTGCTACCTCGGCATCGGTCAAGCGCGTTACCGCGGGTGCTTTGAACTGTTGCGGGGACAGCAAGGTCTCCGCATTGCCAGCAGAAACAATGGCGGTGACCTGGCCAGAATCCATCGCTTCCAGCTGCTCGCGGATGACCTTAAGCGGGGTGTAATTATCCCGCTGGGTGGTCAAGATATAGCGCAGCCTATCCACGTCTTCCTGCGTGAACCGGCGGTAGCCGGAGGCAGTGCGCTGGGGAGAAATCAGCCCCTCTGACTCGAGGAAGCGGATTTTAGACACAGTGACATCAGGGAACTGCTGATTCAGCGTTTCTAAGACCACGCCAATGGACATGGTCTTAGCCTTCTTCGTGTTCGGGCTCTTGCGGCGAGCTGATGCCGCCGCGGATTCTGCTGCGCTCACTGTGTCTATCTCTTTAAAAGTGTCTCAGTAGTCGTTGGATATAAAAAGGAGACTAAACCGCCTTAACCAAGGACGGCAAAACGGTTTGTCTGCTGCCGTTTTAGTCCTGCTTGGTGATGAAGACGAGGCGGAATTTACCGATCTGAATCTCATCTCCAACCTCGAGCACCTGCGAGTTACGCGGCTCGCGGTTGACGTAGGTGCCGTTCAGGGATCCCACGTCTACTACCTCGAATTGGCCTTCATCATTCTTGCGGAATTCAGCGTGGCGGCGGGAGACGGTGACATCATCCAGGAAGATATCTGCCTCCGGGTGGCGCCCTGCCGTGGTGGTGTCCTGATCCAGCAGGAAGCGGGCACCGGCATTGGAGCCACGCTTGACCACAAGCAACGCCTGGCCGTCCTCCAAGTTTTCCGTACCTACCGCAGAGGTCTCGGTTCCCTTGGTGCCATTTTCCATTTCCTTGAGCAGGTCAGCGCGGAATACAGAGGTGGTCTCCACCTGTGGTTCCGGGGTTCCGGTGTTCTCGCTCATTGTTACCTCCGGGGATTAGTTTTGAGTTACTTATACCAATAATAGCGACTCTACCGAGTCTTTGATCTCTCAGTGGGCAATTATTTCACCGAAAAATATTTCCGATGCCGCTCAACACGGAATTTCCCTGCCCCGCAAGGGGGTTATCAGAGACCATATAGGTCCACGTTGCGCTTGGACGGTTCAACCCAGAGTCTGCTAGGTGTGCCCCCTCGGCGTCAATAGGCACCTGCCTGAAGGTCTCTACGGCCTGATCTACCGCCCGCTGCGCCAAGTCCTTAAATTCGCGCACCGCGATGCGGTGATATTCGTCAATTGGGGTCTCGCGCGCGATGGCGCGCAGGTGAATGGATTCGCGCACATCATCGAGCAGCTCGAGGTGATCGGCCCAGCCCATGTCGAGGTGATACAGCATGATCTCCCGCGCCGCCTGAATTCGCACCGACCCCGGGAGTTCCGCAAGCTCGTTAGCCCGCTCTGGGGCCCGCTCAGCTAGTTCTTGCCACGCTTGGTCTGTATCCAATAGCGCTGCACGGCGCTTATCGATGATGATGCGCTGGTCCGCCAAGAGCTGGTTATACTTCCAGGTTTGGGCGTGAATTTCTAGCAATTGGCCCTCTGTTACCCGCTGACAATGGGCTACAAAGTCCTGCACCCGTTTGGATTCGATGAGCCCGCTAGGGCCAGGTTGCGCGCTGACCTTTTCCCCAGCTCCGCCTTGTTGCACCACGTCGTCTTCCAGCGAGACGAAAAATAGCGCCAAGCCTGGGTCTCCTTGGCGCCCTGCACGCCCGCGCAGCTGATTATCGAGCCGCGCGGTGCGGTGCCGAGAGGTTCCGATCACGGCAAGGCCGCCGCGCTCAGCCACCTCATCGTGGTCGGCCTCATCGGCGCCGCCGAGCTTGATGTCCGTACCGCGGCCGGCCATTTGTGTGGAGACGGTTACCCGCCCAATATCGCCGGCTTCGGCGACAATCTGTGCCTCTTCGCGGTCATTTTTGGCGTTAAGCACGTTGACTTCAATATCGCGATCGCGCAAGGCCTCAGCTAAATTTTCTGATTCCGCCACGTCTTGGGTTCCCACAAGTACTGGTTGACCGGCTTCGTGCAGGTGGGCAATTTCTTCGACGATGGCCGCTGACTTCTCCCCTATGGTGGCAAAAATGCGATCTTGTTCATCGAAGCGCTGCAGTGGCTTATTCCGATCGATAACGGAAACGTGCAGGTCATAAAATTGGCGCAGCTGGTCGGTGGCCTCTACCGCAGTACCCGTCATTCCACAGACCAGCGGGTACCGTCGCATGAGTTCTTGCAGTGTAATCGTATCGAGGATGCGCCCGCCCTCAGAGACTTCCAAGCCCTCTTTGGCCTCTACCGCTGCCTGCAGCCCGTCGGGCCAGCGTTGCAGATCGGCGACGCGACCACGGGAGGCATCGATAAGCTGCAGCTTGCCGTCCACCACGATGTAGTGAATATCGCGTATCAACAGCGCCTTTGCGTGCAGCGCCAAGTTAACCTTGACGAGGACGGTGCCGATATTGTCCTCGGAATAAAGGGAATCGATGCCGAGCTCTCGCTCTACGCGGGCTGCGCCTACATCGGTAAGCTGCACCGTGCGCCCGTCATCTGAGATGACGTACTCGTGGTTCTCTCGGAGGCGGGAGACCACATTGGTAATGTGCCCCGTGGGAGCCTCACCGGGGCGATTTCCGGCCAACACCAGCGGTACAAGGGCCTCATCCACTAGGACGGAATCGGCCTCGTCCACCAAGGCGACATCGCCAGGAGCCTGCACCGTCTGTGCGCGTTCGGTGATCTGATTATCGCGCAAAAGATCAAAGCCCAATTCATTAACGGGGGCGTAAATAATATTCTGCGCATACGCCGCGCGGCGCTCATCCTCGCTCATACCCTCCGTTACGGAGGCTACCTGCAGCCCAAAAAATTCCACGACAGGCCGCATCCATTTAGCATCGCGGCTGGCCAGATAGTCATTGACCGTCACGACGTGGACCCGCTTCCCAGTTAGCGCGAAACCCGTTGCGGCCATCGCGCCAACGAGAGTCTTGCCCTCACCGGTAGCCATTTGAATGACATCGCCGGTAAGCAGTCGCAGTACCGCCTGCGATTGCACGGTGAATGGGTGCAGGCCCAGGGTGCGTTCACACGCTACGGCAAGGGCACCCAGGAATTGGGCCTTGTCTGCGACCTCGCCGCCGCGCACCGCATCGCGGGCGGCTTGGGCCACGGCAGCATCGTCGCTCTGCGCGAATTTGTCCGCGGCGGAGCGAGCTTCATCCACGATGGCCTTGGATTTCTTATCGTTTCGCTCGCTTTGCGAGCCCATCGCTTTCCAGAACCAATCGAATGCTCCCACGACAATTCCTCCTTTAGGGACTGGCTGCCTACGACTCTAGTCAACCTCATCTGGCTTGGAACTTATGGGGCCGTTATTGTAGGTGCCATGCAATCCGTCAATGTTAAGCTGCCGTCCAGCCGAGGAACCGAGATGGCAGGAACCATCGACTTTCCTGATGCTCCCCCTCTCGCCTTCGCCGTCTTCGCGCATTGCTTTGCCGGCTCGCGCCATACCCCTGGCGCGGCCCGCACCTCGAAGCAATTAACGGAATTCGGTATCGCCACCTTGCGCTTTGATTTTCCCGGTTTGGGGCAATCAGAAGGCGAGTTCGCGGACACCACGTTTAACCAGAATGTCGACGATATCCGCGCCGCCGCGGACTGGCTAGAAGAACACTATTCCGCACCACAGATGCTCATTGGTCACTCCTTGGGCGGCGCAGCGGTGCTCAAGGCCGCCACGGCAATGAAAAAGATTCGCGCCGTGGCCACCATCGGCGCCCCCTTCGATCCCGCGCACTCCGTGCTGCACTACGCGGATAAGATCGGCGAGGTAGACGCTAATGGCGAGGTCGAGGTCGTCTTGGGAGGCAGGGCCCTGACCATTTCGCGTAAATTCCTGGAGGATCTGGCAGAAACCAATCCGGAAGAATACCTACCGCGGTTGCGCAAGCCCCTCTTGTCCCTGCATTCCCCCATCGATCAGACGGTGGGCATCGACAATGCGCAAAATATCTTCCGCATGACCCGCTACCCCAAATCCCTCGTTTCGCTGGATAAGGCCGATCACCTGCTCACCAAGCAGGGAACCGCAGCCCGCGCCGCTGATCTGATCGGTGCCTGGTCCCAGCAATTTATTGTTCCCGACTATGAGCCCGAGGAAGTGGGCACCGACGCCGCCGTTGCCCGTCCCGCTACCGGCACCAAGTTCGGCGTCGTGGTGCGCCACAATGATCACTCCGTGACCGCGGACCGCACCAAAAAGGAAGGCGGCAAGGGCAAGGGCTTTACCGCAACCGGCCTGCTCATGTCGGCCTTGGCAGCTGCCTCCACCCAGGCCATCAAGGAGGCCGGCAAGAAGCTTGCGCTTGACGATGTCCACGTATCCATCACCCAGACCGGTACCACCTCCTTCGAGCGCCGCATCGAACTAAAAGGCTCCTTGAGCGATTCCGATATCGATGCACTGCGCGCAGCCGCGCGTGATACCGATGTCGAGCGCATGGCCGCCGGCGCCACCATCACCGATATCGTGGACTCCAACTAATGGTGGTCCTCAATCCCATCGCCGATTCCCGCCGCTGCCCCTGCACGAGCGGGCTGAGCTTTGGCGAATGCTGCGGCAAGTACCATGCCGGTGCCAAAGCTCCCACAGCCGAGGCCTTGATGCGGTCACGCTTTAGCGCCTTCGTCAGCGGCGATGAGGACTACCTCCTGCGCACCTGGGATCCGGTGACTCGGCCGAGCTCATTGGACTTGGCTGACTCCCCCATCCGGTTCTACCGCCTCGATATCCTCGATACCGAAGGCGGTGGTCTTGTAGACGATGAAGGCATCGTGGAATTTGAGGCCTTCTACAAGGGCGAGGCAGTGGGCTCCCAGCGGGAGCGATCGTCTTTCCGGCGCCTGAATGGCGCATGGGTCTATTCCACC
This sequence comes from Corynebacterium sp. KPL2734, assembly GCF_040225595.1. Classification (NCBI taxonomy): domain Bacteria; kingdom Bacillati; phylum Actinomycetota; class Actinomycetes; order Mycobacteriales; family Corynebacteriaceae; genus Corynebacterium; species Corynebacterium sp. KPL2734. The sequence continues at coordinate 188,668 of NZ_JBEHFO010000002.1, forward strand.
GGCGAGCTTTGATGCAGGTCATGGCCTTGATTTCACTGTGGAATTATCCTGATGTAATCTAGGGCAGTCGCAACAAATAATGCGACGCCGGGCTATGGCGCAGTTTGGTAGCGCACTACACTGGGGGTGTAGGGGTCGCAGGTTCAAATCCTGTTAGCCCGACAAATTATCCCACGGCTATGGATTTACTTCACGGCCGTGGGATTTTCTGTGTGCCTCGCCTACACCGCAAATAGGATGGCGAGACCAAGCAGTATAAGCACCGTGGGGAATAAAACGCTCTCCCACTTCTCTAGTGCTTCTGCTACGGCTGGCCGTGTGGCCACAAATTTCGCCGCCGCTACAAGGCCTGCGACCAAGACGAGGAATACGACGCAGTACACCGCGATATCTGCGGGCGAAGACGTGGTAAATACCGGCAAGTACACACCGATATTATCGCCGCCATTGGCAAAGGTGACCCCGGCTACCGCAGCGATACTGAGCTTCTTTCCAGAAACGTCATCGTCGTCTTCCCCGCGAAAAGCCTCCCAGGCCGCCCAGAGGCCAATGGCCAAGGGAATAAGCCCGAAAAAGCGAATCCAGTTTTCCGGAAGGATGGCGCTAAGTCCCAGACCAAGTGCCACGGAGACCGCGAGGATCCCCAAAAATCCCAGGTATTGACCCAAAAGAATGGCTTTGGTCGTGCCCTTCCTGCCCGCGCCACGGGCAAAGAACAGCGAGAGAACAACGATATCGTCGATATTGGTGACGATAAATAAGACGATTGCGGATGCGAGAGTAGTAATCACATAATCAGCTTAACGTATCCACCGATGACAATTGTCATGGCAACTTCGTGACACGATCCCTGCTATTAAAAGCGCAAACGTAGTTAAGTGCAAGACATGAAAACTACACGTATCCCTAACTCAGGTTCCTCAACAGCGATTGAGGTACGCGACGTAGAAAAAGTCTTCGCAGCAAATTCCTCGCATTCAGTGCGAGCACTTAATGACGTATCAGTCTCCATCGCCCCCGGAGAAATCATAGCGTTGCTAGGTACCAACGGCGCTGGAAAGTCCACACTCATTGACCTCATCTTAGGCCTTACCGAACCATCTTCCGGCACTGTCGCAGTCCTAGGCAAAAGCCCCCAGGAAGCGATCAACAACGCACAGCTAGCAGCGGTACTTCAATCCGGAAGTCTTCTCCCCGAGCTCACCGTAAGCGATACCTTAAAGATGATTTCCGCTACCTTTGCTCAGCCCCTAGACATTGGCGAGGTCGCACATCATACCAACTTAGAACCGATATTGTCTCGACGAGTGGGCAAGTGCTCCGGCGGCGAGCAACAACGTCTTCGTTTCGCGCTTGCGCTCCTGGGCGACCCGCAGATACTCATCCTTGACGAACCGACTGCCGGTATGGATCCGGGCGCTCGCCGGGATTTTTGGGCGTCCATGCAGCACCAGGCTGAACTCGGGCGCACCATCTTTTTCGCGACACACTATCTCGAAGAAGCAGACAATTTTGCTGAAAGGATAGTGCTTTTGCACAAAGGGGAAGTTGTGGCCGATGACAAGGTAATTGACATACGTAGTCGCGGCGAGGTCCGAAGAATTACGGCCCAATTTGACGGCAGTATTCCTCCAATGAGTGCGCTACCAGGCGTTACCGAAGTCACCCGCACTGGAGATCACATTCAAATGACTACCTCAGATTCGGATTCACTGGCCCGCCATCTTCTTAACCACACAGGCGCTTATGACCTCACCATTAGCGCTCATAGTCTGGAAAATACTTTCCTCGCGCTCACCGATGAGCACAGCTAACCCGTTTCTCCTCCCGCCAGCCCCCCAACGAAAGATTCCAACCATGTCTAATAGTTCCACCGCGCCTGCGTTTAGTAACACAATGCGTTTTGCTGGGTACAATTTCCTCCGGCTGCGCCGCAACCTCGCCCCGCTATTTTTCACCACCATTTTGCCGGTATTTTTCTATCTACTTTTCGGCACGCTAATGGACTTTGGCAGCCTTCCCATTCACAACGGTAACTTTGCAGCTCTCCAAATGATCAGCATGGCACTGTACGGCGGCGTCGCCGGTGCGGTGGGAGCCGCTGCTGCTTCAGTCACTGATGCCAGGTCCGGTTGGAGACGCCAACTAGCGCTTACTCCGCTGCGCCCTCACCAGATCCTCTGGGCGAATATCACCTCCATAGCATTGCAAGCTCTGCTTCCCATTGCAGCAGTGTTTCTCACTGGTGCATTAACTAAAGCTGACATGGAGCCCCACCAATGGGTTCTGTCCTTTCTTGCGTGCGCTGTTGTCTCTATTCCCTTTGGCTTATATGGGATGATATGGGCACTTGCTGTACCGACGGATAACTCCGTGGCCATTGCTTCTTCCTCTATTGTCCTCCTGCTGTTCGCCGCCAATGTCTTTATCCCCCTATCTTCCTCACTTATGGCGTTTGGCCGCTTTACACCCCTTTTTGGCCCTGTCGTGTTGGCTCAATGGCCATTGGCAGAAGGGATGCAACTGCTAAATGATGCCGATGGCACGGTTAACCATTCCTTGTGGAGCGCAGGACTAAACTTCGCCGTATGGACCGCAATTTTCGTCGGAGCCTGCGCACTGCTGCTCCACCGCGACAAATCACGAATGTAATGGATTCATTCCACTCGCCTTTCAAGGGATTCGCTACAAATAATGCGGTGATTGCCAGCGTTTGGCTTATATTTCTGTTCTTCGGCTTAATTCTCAATTTCGTTCAGCCTGGTGTGGACGCTACGCAGCGCCTAGGATCCACGGCCTGTGTTATCGCTTTCAGTGCCCTATATTTCTTCAGCTTTGGTTCGGTGACTTACTACCCGCGGGGTTGGAACTTACGTTATCGCTTGGCCGCTCGCTGGTCTGCCTTAGCGCTCATAGCACTTATCTCCATACCCTTCTTTGGAGTTTATGCCACCACATTTGTGCCCTATCTAGCTGCATTCCTCGGGTTTCAATTACCACTGCGCCGGGCATTATTATGGGTACTTCTCACCGGACTCATAGTCACAGGTGCCTTATGGAGCGTCGATTCGCAGGACCTCTTAGGGACATTCATTGTGATATTCGGCTGGCCAATATTGCTGGTGTTGCTAGGCACAATGTCTCAAAGAGAAGACTCGCGCACGGATTTAGAGCATCAACTCGATCTCGCTCGCCAACGCGAAGACATTGCCACCGACGTCCATGATTTGCTCGGCCACTCGCTTACCGTCATCAATTTAAAATCTGAGTTGGCACAGCGGCTCGTTGACGTAGATCCGACTCGAGCTCGAAACGAGCTGCAAGAAATAAGTGACCTTTCCCGTATGGGTTTGGCAGAAGTCCGCTCCACAGTTACCCGGATGCGCATGCCGACCTTCGAGGGAGAAGTTCAGGCAGCGGGCCGAGCATTCGATACCACAGGGATTCAAGCGCATCTTCCTGCCAACGTCCGAGCCGTAGGACTTTATGACGCCGCCTTTTCTTGGGCCTTACGCGAACTCACCACTAACGTTATTCGCCACTCAGGCGCAGAGCACTGCTGGGTTAGCATAACCCAAAATAAGCTCCAAGTCGTAGACGATGGTTGCGGCTTCGATCCGGACAAGCAGTACCACAGTGGCGGGCTACACGGGCTGCATAAGCGAATGGAGGACAGCGGCGGAAAGTTGATTATTATGAGGAAGGACGACCGCACCGTAGCGCTGATTACTATGAACGGTGATACCGAATTACTACCCTTGGACAGTGAAATTGGTTCCGATGGCTGAGACATCTCCACCCATCCGTATCCTCATCGCGGAGGATCAATCATTGGTTCGCGGTGCCCTTGTCGCTCTCCTAGCTACCGAACCAGATATCGAGGTAGTTGCTCAATGCGCAACGGGCAACGAAGTTGCGGGGCTCGTCGCCAAGCACAATGTGGAGGTAGCTCTACTCGATATTGAAATGCCGGGAAAGAGCGGTCTAGACGTAGCAGAAGAACTCTCCGACAGTCCATGCAAATGCCTCATCGTTACTACTTTTGGCCGCGGCGGCTATGTAAAACGTGCTATTGATGCTGACATCGCTGGATTCATAGTCAAAGACACTCCCCCAGAACAACTCGCGGAGGCAATTCGCCGAGCGAAGGCTGGGCTGCGGGTGATCGATCCTGCCTTAGCACGAGAAAGTCTTTTTACCCCGGACAACCCGCTCACACCCCGGGAACGAGAAATCGCGCGGCTTTTATTATCTGGGGTGGCTTCCTCAGAACTGGCGCGCAAAGTGCATCTTAGTCCTGGCAGCGTGCGCAACGTCGTGTCCAGTATCATGACAAAAACCGATGCAAATAATCGCTACGAGGCTGCGACGAAAGCCCAAACTCAGGGCTGGATTTAAAAAGCGCATTTTTCCCCAGCCCAATTGGACCGCGTTTTCCAGAAAAATCGGCCATAGACATAAGCTTAAGCCCCGTTCCTGTCTGGAACGGGGCTTAAGCGATATTTAATTAGAAATTAGGGCGAGAACTACTTGTTCTCGTCGTCACCGTCGTTATTGGTGCCGAGCTTGTCATCAATGACATCGCGGGCCTTGTCTACCTGGTCTGCCTTGTCTTCGCCCAGCTTGTCCTTGGCAAAGTCCTCGGCCTTGTCCAGACCTTCGTTGGTAACTTCCTGGCCCTTTTCGGAGTTCAGTGCTTCCTTTGCCTTGTCAAAAATACCCATTGCTAATCCTTTCGTTGTTTACTTCATCTAACCATTGCCGCATCCGGCAACACTGCCCACGATAATGACACTGCCGAGACTTCGCCACCAAAGGTTGTCAGAAGTTCTAAAGTGATAGCGTTAATGAGATCAATGACCAGCTCGCACGGAAAAGGCAGAAAATGACGCACACTAGCCCTGGTGCAGATGACAACGCCGCGGAATTCTTTGGGTTGGTGTGGCCTGGCAAGCAGGCCGCGCGCGGTGCGGCGGAGACTCCCCTAGCCGCCGAGTTTGAGCTCGATACTGCGTTAAGCAGCTCTACCACCTCACCCAATAGCATCCATTTGGCCGATAACCTGCCGGTTCTACAGCACTGGGCTTCCACGGGCGAAACCTTCGATGTCATCTACATCGACCCGCCGTATAACACCGGCCGGGACTTTGTCTATCGCGATAATTACCGCACGCGGCGAGAGGTAAATTCCGGCAGCTATGCCCAATGGCATGCCGAATGGCTGTCCATGATGTTGCCGCGGCTCATCCTGGCGCGCCGAATTCTGGCGGAGAACGGCTTTATATTCGTCTCCATTGGAGAGGATGAGGCTGCTAATACCCGCAAGGTTTTAGACGAGGTTTTTGGCGAGGGCTGCTATGCCGGGCAACTCATTTGGAAAAAGGCTGGCACTGGGAAAAACGATTCCAAGTATGCGGTGGTAGAACACGAATACATCCTCTGCTATGCCAAGAACCCCGATAACCCCGGATTCAATGTAGATGCTGAGGGCTATACGAGCACCAAATATAACCACGAGGATGAACGCGGCAAATACTCCTTGGTGCGCTTAGATTCTAAGACTCTGGGGTATCTGCCATCGCTTGATTTTCCCATTTCCGCGCCTGATGGCACGCAACACTGGCCGGACCAACCGGCTGGCCAGAGCCAGGTAGCACGCTGGCGCTGGGGCAAAGATATGGTGGAAAAGCGCTACGATGAGCTGGTCTTTCGGCGCGGATTCGTCTACACCAAGAACTATCAAAAAGCAGGGGCGCGGCCGCGATCCATCCTCGATGGGCAAAGGTTTGGCGTAACGCGCACTGGGCGCCGCGACGCAGAGGACGTCATGGGCGTGGAGGGAATCTTTGATTTCCCCAAGCCGGTGCGCCTTATCAAGCATCTCATCGCCATTGGCGGCGGCGCCCATGCCCGGGTGCTCGACTTTTTCGCAGGCTCTGGCACCACGGCGCAGGCGGTCATCGAACTCAACCGAGAGGATAAGGGTGAGCGCAGCTTTCACCTAGTGCAAATTCCAGAGCCCACTGCCCCGGACAGTGCGGCGCGCCGGGCAGGCTTTCTCAGCGTCGCGGATATTTGCGTCGAACGCGTGCGATCCGTGCCTGGGTCCTCTTTCCGGACCTACCGCGCGATCTAGGTTTCGCGCGTGCCGTCGGGTCTGCCCGGAATGCCGAAGAAGTCCAAGACGCGGTCAGTGGCGAAGAACTTTCCTACTTCATTATTTTTGTCTCCAAGACCACCCGGCCACACGTGGGAGCCGCCACCGATGCGGATATGCTCCAGCGGTGCGGTGCAGCCCCGCCAATGCATGTCGAGGGCATTATTGACCAAGCGGTTGGTGTCTACCTTCTCCGAGCATTTATTGCGCTTGCGGTCCTGCTCTAAGACAGATTCAACGGAGAAATACTTGGTCTTGTGCCGGGTTCCGCCGTAATAGCCCACGACGGGGTCATCGGTGCCGTGCATATCGAGGCGCCCTACGGGTTCATGGGCACAGTCTTTCAGGATATCTTCATAATATGCTGCGGAAATGGTGGCGACCGAATGGAAGGTGCCGGGCATCTGACAAGCCAGGTAGGCAGCAAAACCGCCGCCGTTGGACATGCCGGTGGCAAAAAGCCGCGCATCATCCACGTTATAGGTCGCGCGGAGGGAATCGAGGATATCGAGCACGAATTTCTTGTCCTCGCTCCCGCTGGTTTCCGCATATGGCGCGGGGCTCCACGCTTTTTCCTTTCCTGCAGGAAATACGGTAATAGCTTGTGCCGCATCGAGGCGGGAATAGTCGCGCAAGTTTTCCGCGGACTGCCCCCACCCGTGAAAAGCCATCACGACAGGCCACTCTTTTTGGGCCGTATAATTTTCCGGCACGCTGAGAATAAATGAACGACCAGACGGCAGGTTAATCGTCGTATAGGAACCGGGTTCTGGGCCACTGAGCGGCGCAGAGGTAGGAATCCCGAGCTGCGAGGCAGCCGAACCGTGCGATTGCGTGCTTTCGCTGCGTACCGCCGAGCCCGATTCTTCCTCATTATTTGCGCATGACACGCCCAGCACCGCCACGCAGCACAAGACTGCGGTGCTCAACGTCGCGCGCACCGGCCTCCGCCTCATGATTTTCGTCCCTTCTGCCAAGCGGCCCATAACTGTTTATAACGGCCTCCATAATTTAGCAGCTCTGCATGGCTACCCTGTTCTACTACCCGGCCATTATCCATGACCACGATGGCATCGGCACGCGAGGCCTGATCCAGGCGGTGCGCTACCACCAAGGCGGTGCGTCCCTCCATCACTGACTCTGCGGCGTCCTCTAAGGATTCAGCGCCCACCGAGCCTGATTCTGCAGTGGCTTCATCCAAGATGATGATGCGCGGATCCAGCAGCACGATTCGGGCAAGCGCCAATTGCTGCGCTGCCACGGGGTCTAGCGGAATGCCTTGCGCGCCCACGATGGTATCGAGACCTGCCTCCAGATCGAAGAACCAGTCAGCCTGCACTTGGCGCAGCGCCTGCACCATTTCAGCATCGGTAGCCTGTGGCGCCGCCAGCGCAAGATCCTCGCGCAGGCTCCCAGAAAAGACGTGCACCTCCTGGGAGACAAGGGCGAGGCGCTGGATACGCTCGGCATCGGAAAGCAGCGCAACCTCAACGCCATCGACAAGCACTGTGCCCTTATCCGGGACGCGCAAGCCCGCGAGCAACGCTGCCACTGTGGACTTCCCCGCCCCAGACGCCCCGACGAGGGCAACCGTTTCGCCCGGCTTAATCTTTAGGTTGAGTCCCTCAACGGCCCAAGAGTTATCGCCATAGCGGAAGGAAATATCCCGCATGTCCACGCTGCCATCGCCCCTCGGTGCACCGCTATCCGGTACCGGCGCGGGTGGATCGATAACCACGCCAACGATGCGCGCCAACGAGGCATACCCAGATTGCACCGTATCTAGCACGCGCATCAGCCCCATCAGTGGCCCGCGCAGTCGTATAAGCAGCAACATCGCCGCGGTGACCGCCCCAACAGTAAGCGCATTGGTCTGCACCACCCAAAAGCTCACCGCTAAACCGCTGGCCAATAAGACCAGTTCAATGCCGGTGAGGTGAGCTTGGAGCACCATCATCGTCCGGCGCGCGTTATATCCCTCTTCCACCACGCGCGTTGAAGCCGCGCCGATCCGATCGTGCATCGTATGTTCCATGCGGAACGCGCGCACCGTGTCCCTGCCGTGGATTGCCTCCAAAAGCCGGCGGGCGCGGTCCGCCATAGCGGCGCGCTCAGCGGCATACCTGCTTGGGGCACGCCGCAAGTAATACCGGCCGGCTAAGAAATACAGCGGGGTCACGGCAACAATCACCAAGAGGTATTGCCAGTCCACCGTAAGCAGTGCCACTCCCGTCGAGGCAATGGCAAAAATGGATTTCGCCAACACGGGGACCGTCTCCGTGACCGCAGCGGAAAGCTCCGCCACGTCATCGGTAGAACGCGATACCAAGTCCCCGGTTCCGGCATCCTCGACGCGGTGTGTGGGAAGGCCGAGTGCCGTAGAGACCATATCCTCGCGCAGGGACGCAATAACGCGCTCGGTCAGCTGAGAAAGGACATAGAATCCCGCTGCCGAGAGTGCGGCAGATACGGCGGCGACCCCGATGAGCAGGACTCCGAGGAGGGCAATGCTGGTGCCTGTCGTCACGGCATCGACGATCTTGCCGAGCAGAATCGCAATGCTGACATTGGCCGCTGCCCCGGCGATCAAGAACACCACGGCAATAACGGCGCGCCGGCGCGCGTGCGGGATGGCCGAGAGCTGCTGCGCCACAACCTTTCTTACCTGTGGCCAGGTGGCGGTGGGAAAACGCATTAGGACTCCACCCCCACTGCATGCCAGGCGGGAGCCGACGTATAGACGATGGTCGGTTTATCTTTCCGGTAGTCCGCAATGCGGTGGGCTACCTCTTGCTCGGTCACGGAATCGACCGCCGTAGTGGGATCAGACAGAATCAGCACCTCTGGATCCGCGGCAATAGCGCGGGCAAGGGCGACTCGTTGCTGCTGGCCGCCGGACAGGTTGTTTCCGCGCTCACCCACGGCGCGGTCAAGCCCACCGGGAATATCCGCGCCCGCAGCCACCTCTAGGGCCCGTGCGGCCGTATCCGCATCCGGATGAATATTGTCTTGCACGGTCCCGTCAAACAGCATGACCTCGTGCGGCACGACGATGAATTTCTCCCGGGGCAGCTCTCGCAGTTCCTCCGGAGCATGCCCATCAATGGCGGTCACCCCTGGCCGCAGCGCTGGCACCTGTGGTGCAGAGTCTCCGGGCAGCCCTGGAGCTCCCAGCAGGCCTACTATTCGCTGCGCACTCGCCTGCGCCGCGGCCCACCGGGAGGCAATATTTCGGCCCAGCATGGTCATCGGGGTAATGATGAATTGGGTAAGGCCAATGATCATAATAAGCTCACCAATGCTCATCTGCCCGTCCAGCGCCAGGTAGCCGGCGGCAACGGCGACGGCGATGACATAGATCGAGCCCAACGCCTCGGTAGAAGCATTCAGCCCTGCCTGCGCCGCATTGGCTTCAACGGTTCGCTCGTAGGCGGCATCGGAATCACCCGCATAACGCTTACGCACGGTACCTATCGCACCGATCCCCTTAATAATGCGCAGACCATGGACAATATCCGTCGCCGTCGCACTGGCGCGGCCCAATGCTGCTTGCCGGATGCCAGAACGCTTGCGCAACGGACCAGCCGAGCGCAGCGATCCCCACACCACGATGGGACCGCCGCATAGAATCGCCACTCCTAGCGGGAGATTCACCCGGCTGGTCATCACCGCAACATAAATGATGGACGTAATCTCTGCCACCGGAAAAACCGTCATCATCACGGCATTTTGTACGCGGGTTGCATCGGTAGAGGCAATAGCCAATAACTCGCCTGGCGTGCGTTTCGGACCGCCCATCCCCTTGGGATCCATAATCCGATCCGTAATGGCCATGCGCACGTCGTGGCCGATAACGAGCATGCTGCGCGCATTGAGCCCACGGCCATACCACCCGGTGACGGCATTAACCGCGAAGGCCAGGACCAGGAGTGCAAGCCACCACCACAGTCGCTCGATCGATCCTTCCACCACCGCTTCATCGATGGCATAGCCCACGATGACCGGTGTGGTGCCGTTGAGCACGAAGGAGATAGCCATGCACACAGCGGCGGGGATTGTCATCCCAGGCCTAGAGAAGACGGTTTTCAGCAACCACCGCGGATCTGATGGTTCTGGAAGTGTTGCCATAACAAGCCATTCTAATTCCCGGTAGGTTAGATAGCCTATGTCGACTCGCCACCCCAACCCCCAACACTTCCCCAGCTACCGCAATCCCTCTGCGAAGCAGAAACCTACCTTTGGCACCGATCCCCAGCGCACCCAGGCAGCGCGTGCCTTTCACCACGGTGCGCACACCTATCAGGACGTCCGCCCCCATTACCCGGCCGAGGTTGCTGAACTCATCGCCGGTGCCCACCGCGTGGCCGATATCGGCGCCGGCACCGGCAAACTCACTGAGTCTCTCACCAACCCCAACGTGCTTGCGGTCGAGCCATCGGCAGATATGGCCCGCGTGCTCCAACACCGCTTGGACATTCCCATCATCCGCGCCACGGCCGAGCACACCGCGCTTGCCGATGCCTCCCTCAACGCCGCCTGCCTCGCCCAAACCTGGCACTGGGTCGACGTTGCTGCCGCTTCCGCCGAGCTGGACCGCATCCTCGCGCCGGGCGGACGCATCCTTTTAGTGTGGAATACCCTCGACGTACACGCGGATCCCTGGATCCTTCGCTTAAGCCGCATCATGCACTCTGGCGACGTGCATAAGCCCGGCTTCTATCCCGAATACACGGCGCCCTGGACCTTAGACCGCGAGCTCCGGCTGAGCTGGACCCACGAACTTACCCCAGAACAGCTCCACCAACTCATGCACACCCGCTCATACTGGCTCAGAAATAACGAGGCCATCCACGAGCGCATGACCCACAACCTGAACTGGTACCTCTACGAGCACATGGGCTTTTCGGCCGGGCAAAAACTGCACATCCCGTACCGCACGGATGCTTTCGTGCTGGTACGGGAAGCGGAGTCTATCTCGAGGGACTGATTACAGGAGAACCTGGGCCAAGAGGGAGCCGACCACACAGGAGGTAAATACGGAGATCGCTCCGGGGATGAGGAACGAGTGGTTGATGACGTATTTGCCAATTCGCGTCGTACCCGTGCGATCGAAGCCAATGCAGGCCAAGTCAGACGGATAGGTTGGCAAGATGAAGTAACCATACGCCGCACCGTAGAAACCAACAATGACAGCCGGGTCAATGCCCAATTGCAAGCCAATAGGGGCAATTGCTACCAGTGCAGCAGCCTGCGAATTGACCAACTTGGACACAACCACCAACACGACGGCGTACGTCCATGGGGCCGCCTCAACGACAGAACCCAAGTTCGTTTCCAGGGCATCGATATGGGATTGAAAGAACGTATCTGCCATCCACGCAACACCGAAGACCGAAAATACAGCGGTCATGCCGGCCTTGAATACTGGAGTAGACGCAATCTTTTTGGTATCCACTTTGCAGCTAAGAAGGATGATGGCGCCGGCGACGAGCATGACCATCTGGATCACTAGATTCATCGATACCGGGCTCAGCTCGCCATCATCACCAGGAACCAGGGGGCGTAGGAACTCAAAAGCGCCGAGGAGGACCACGCAGGCAATAGCGACAAGGAAAACGACTACTGAACGCTTAGCCTCGCGGGAAAATTCCTTACCAATGAGCGAATCGGCGCTCTCATTGATGCTGGCGGCAAACTCTGGGTCTTTCATCCGTTCTTGGAAAGCCGGATCCTTGTCCAGGTCCTTGCCGCGACGCAGCGACCATAACGCGGCGAGAAGAACACCGCACAAGGACGCGGGTAGCGCCACCGTAAGAATCTGCGGAATCGAATAAGCCTTGTCGATAGCTCCAGCATTTTCCGCAAGGATCGACGCAAGAGAAACGGTAGCCACAGACACCGGTGAAGCGGTAATACCCATCTGCGCCGAGGTCGAGGCCACTGCCATGGGACGCTCAGGACGGATTCCCTTTTTGAGCGCGATGTCTTCAATGATCGGAAACATGGTGTAGACCACGTGGCCAGTGCCGCAAAGTACGGTAAGGAACCAAGTAGTCAGTGGTGCCAAAATGGTGATGCGCTCTGGATGAGCACGCAAGAACTTCTCCGCATGCTGCATCATCACTTCCAAACCTTGTGCTTGTTGCAATGTGGCTGCACAGCCGATAACGGCAATGATTGTGAGCATGACCGACACGGGGGGCTCGCCCGGTGCCAAGCCAAAAACGAAGACCATCAACATCAAGCCGATGCCAGAAATTAATCCGAGGCCGATCCCGCCATACCGGGTGCCCAAAAGCAAAGCACTTAAAATGATTATGACTTGAAGCACGATAGCCAGGACTGAATCCGGGGCAATCACATTCGCTAACATGTCATGCCTTTCAAACAGAAAGTAAATGGTTGACAAGTTTTATCCTATCGGCGCTATAATGCTTTCACCGAAGCGAAAAGGAGAGCGAAGTGTCACACCATTGTTGGTGACACTTTTGCTCTCCTAAGTGGTAAAATACCGGGTTAACCGGCGAAATTATGTAGTTTTGAGGCGCCCTGATGCCTCTACAATGAGCTCCGGCTTTGCTGGCGAGACAAGCTCAACTACACCTCACGTGCCAACACCGAAAGCTGTTGCGCACTTCGTTGTCAATTCCTCAGGCCTTGTCCTTCCCAAACTTCAGGTCAATCTTATAGTGCAAGTGATTTTTCACTGCGGGCCACTCATGCCGCAGCACGCTGTACACGCAGGTGTCCCTCACCAACCCGTTATCAAGTATCTGGTGACCACGAAGGATCCCGTCGAGATGCGCGCCTAGGGATTCCAACGCGCGGCGGCTTTCGCGGTTAAAGGAGTTGGTGGTAAAGAAGACCGATAAGCAATCAAGCTGCTCAAATGCGTGGCCCATGAGGGCGAGTTTGCAGTCTGCATTAACCGCGGTATTCTGCGCCGATTGCCTGTACCAGGTGTATCCGATCTGTGCCCGCCTGTTATCTGGTTCTAAGGCCTGATAACCAGTCATTCCTACCGTATTGCCAGCAGAATCGAACACCGTAAAAAGCTGCGACCCGTGGGAGTCATACCAAGAAATGCGTTCTTCCACGGCTTTTTCCATCTCACTCGGTGATGGAACCTTGGTATACCACCGCTTCCATAACTCCCCGTCCTGTACCGCCTCAGCTAGTCCAGAAGTATGGTCTACGCTCAACGCCTTGAGAGTGATATGTTGCCCGCGCAAGATCTCGATTTTCTGTGACACCGTATTTACCTTCTTGCTTTCTGGGCCTAAGCCAATGATCTAATGTCTTTTCAAGCTTAGCTGCCAATGACACCGAGCGTAATGAGGTAGATAAAAAACGAGCGAAGCCCCACATGTGTGAGTGCTTCGCTCGTATTCGCAGTGAACTCTTATTTCCGCTTTTTGCCTCGGCGTTCGCGCACGCGCACGGCGATGCGGATGGGCGTGCCGTGGAAACCAAAACGCTCGCGGAACTTGCGCTCAAGGTAGCGCCGGTAGGATGCGTCGAGGAAACCAGTGGTAAATAGAACAATCGTCGGTGGCTGGGTCGATGCCTGCGTAGCAAAGAGCACGCGCGGCAAACGATTATTCTTCATCGGCGGCGGGTTGGCCGCAATCGCCTCACGCATCCAGTTGTTGAGCTGACCGGTAGACACGCGCTGATCCCAGCTATCTAGGGCTTCAATCATGGCTGGCTCCAGCTTTTGCAAGGCGCGACCGGTCTCAGCAGAAATGTTAACGCGGGTGACCCACGGCAAGTGCTGCAGCTGCTCGTCAATCTCACGATCGAGGTAATAGCGGCGGTCCTCATCCATCAAGTCCCACTTATTGAACGCGATGACCAAGGCCTTGCCGGATTCCAGCACCATATTGAGCACGCGCTGGTCCTGCTCGGAGATCTCCTCGGAGGCATCGATAAGCATGATGCATACCTCGGCAGCATCGATCACGCCGCGGGTGCGCAAGGAAGCATAGTATTCGTGGCCCTGCGCATTCTTGACCTTCTTGCGCAGGCCCGCGGTATCAATGAACTTCCACAACTGCTCATCCAGCTGCACCAGCGAGTCCACGGGGTCTACCGTGGTGCCGGCGACATTATCTACCACCGAGCGCTCCTCGCTGGTGAGCTTATTGAGCAGCGAGGACTTGCCCACATTCGGCCTGCCGACGAGCGCGACACGGCGAGGTCCCGACGTAATTGAGGTCTCGCGCGGTTCTTCGGGGAAGCTGCGCAGGATCTCATCCAGCACGTCTGCGCCACCGCGCCCGTGCTGCGCAGAAACCGGCCACGGATCCCCGAGGCCCAAGGCGTAAAACTGCGCCATATCCGCATACTGGTTATCGGAATCGAATTTATTCGATACCACGATCACCGGAACCGGGGATTTTTGCAGGCGGCGCGCCATGACCTCATCGGTTTCCGTAATGCCTACCTTGGTGTCTACCACCATCACGATGACATCGGCGGTATCCATCGCCATTTCTGCTTGGCGGGCGATATCGGCGTGCATGCCTTTGACGTTGGGATCCCAGCCGCCGGTATCCTGCACGATAAAGCGCTGTCCATTCCAGTCCGCCACGTAGGACACGCGGTCACGGGTAACGCCAGGGTGGTCTTCTACGACGGCCTCGCGGCGGCCGAGGAAGCGATTAACCAGCGAAGACTTGCCCACATTCGGCCGGCCCACAATAGCGATGGTGCACAGGGCTTCTTCGGTGGCATCGGCAAAGCCCAGCGACTGCGAGAGCTGCTCCCACTCGTCCTCACTGAGAGGCTGCTCTAGGTCGTCCTCGTCCCCGTAGTCGGCCTCGCCGAACTCTGACTCATCAAAGTCGTAGTCGAATTCTTCGGCATCAAAATCGTCCGTAGCCCACCCCGGCGAGGTCTCTACCGTTTCCTCGTCGAACTTACCCGCAGGGTAATGGAACTGCGTGACTTCTTCCTCTGGGGACTCAAAATCTTTATTGCTCATGAGCGGGACTCCTTAACCACGTTGATAAGAGCCTGCACGACATCCTCCGGGCTCATGTCAGAGGTATCGACAATAGTGGCGTCGTCGGCGGGGCGAAGCGGCGAGGTGGCGCGGGAAGAATCCGCGGCATCGCGGCGCTGCACATCTGCCAGTACCGATTCAAAATCGGAGGCAATACCGGCCTTTTCGTTTTGATCGTGCCTGCGCTGCGCACGGACTTCCGCGGAAGCCGTCATAAAGGCCTTCGCCGGGGCATCGGCTAGCACCACGGTGCCGATATCGCGGCCCTCTACAATGGCGCGGTGGGCGCGTTGCGCAAGCGTGCGCTGCAATGCCACCAAGTTCTCGCGCACCTCTGGGATGGCAGATACTGCGGAGACGTTCTGGGTGACCTCGTCTTCCCGGATAACGCGGGAGACATCGGCGCCATCGAAAAGCACCTGCGTGGAATCCGGATCATCGGAAACCTCCAAGGGCAGGTTGGCCGTCGCGGAAATCACCGCCTGCTTGTCCGCGGGATCCACGCCGTGGCGCAATACCGCAAGGGTTGCCACGCGGTACATGGCGCCGGTATCGATGTATTTTGCGTCCAACTGCTTGGCCAAGGCCCGGCAGGTCGTGGACTTTCCCGTTCCGGAGGGCCCATCGACCGCGAGGATCAGGCCTTCATCAGGCATATTCGAAATCATTACATCCCCACCGCCTTGTACAAGCTCGTCAACTCGTTGGAATTTAGCGCGCGCAGCCCACCGGGCTTCATATCGCCCAATTGGACCGTGTGCAGCTTGGTGCGCACCAGGCGCTGCACGGGATAGCCAGCTTCCTTCAGCAGGCGGCGCACGATGTGCTTGCGCCCTTCGTGCAGCTCGACTCGGACCAAAGAGAATCCCTGATTCTTGTCCACTACCTGCACAAAATCGGCCTTGGCTAGGCCATCTTCTAGCTCGATGCCCTCTTTAAGCTGGCGCACAAGCTTATTATCGGCCTCACCCAGTACCGTGGCCAGATAGGTTTTCTTCACCTCGTACTTGGGGTGCATCAGGCGGTTGGCCAATTCCCCATCGTTGGTGAGGATGAGCAGGCCTTCCGTATCCGCATCCAAGCGGCCGACGTGGAATAGGCGCTGGCCCGAGGCAACCTTTTCAGACACTACGTCACCCACGCAGGGGCGACCGAGATCATCTGACATCGTCGACTGCATTCCGCGGGGTTTATTGAGGATGAAATATTCTTGGTCCTCGTTGACGTTGACGCGAACACCGTCGACACGGATGACGTCCACGGCTGGGTTGACCTTCACGCCCTGCTTGAGGATGACATTGCCGTTTACTTCAACGCGGCCGGCATCAATGAGGATTTCCGCGTGGCGGCGGGATGCGACGCCCGCCTTGGCCAAGACCTTCTGCAGGCGCTCACCTTTGGGCTTATCGTCATCGACCAGCCAGTCAGCGCCCAAATCGCGCGCCACCGATTCAGCGGTGGCCTTCTGCTTTTTCTTGGAAACGTGTTGATTACGAGCCGGCTTGGCATTGGAGACAACGATATCGCTGTCTCGCTGCTTCTTATCCGGTGTGCCGTCACGGCGAGCGGGAGGAGTCACTTAAGTGTCCTTTTCTCTCGAAGATATGAAATTACCTGCGTGAGTCTACCCCACCTCAGTACTCTTCGTCGATTGCATCGACGTCTGGAAGCAGCGGCGCCAGATCCGGAAGGCGTTCCAGCGAGTCTATACCTAGCAGTTCGAGGAAAAGCTCGGTGGTTTCATATCGGTGCGACGCCCCCTCGAACTCGTCCTGCGGGAGCTCACGGATGAGCCCGCGCAGGTTAAGGGTGCGCATCACGCCGTCCACGTTGACCCCGCGGACCGCAGAGACCTGCTGGCGCGTGACCGGTTGGCGATAGGCCACGACGGCGAGGGTTTCCAAGGCCGCGCGCGAGAGCTTCGTTTGCGCCCCATCCAATAAAAACTCCTCCACCGCGCTGGCGTTTTCCTGGCGGGTATAAAACCGCCAACCTTCTGGCGTTTCGCGCAGCTCAATTCCAGAGCCGCGGCTGTCGAATTCGCGTTGGATGGCCCGCAAGCAGTCACTAATGACCGCAGGTTCTACGCTAAGCGCCCGCGCCAAGGACTCTACGGATGCCGGCGAATCGAGCACCAGCAAGATCGATTCAAGCCGGGATCGCAATTGCGAAATGAACGGAAGATCCATGCCCCTTAGAGTACAACCACGGACGGCGGTGCTAGCACTAATCCCAATTTGCTGCGGCAACGACCGCAGGATCTACGTCCAAGCCGGTCCAGGAAAGGTCTAGTTGGCCCAATGCCTCCTCCTGCTGGGCATCAACCGCCTTGGCCTTAAACAGTTCCAAGAGCGCCAAGAACCTGCCGACGATATGCATGGTTGTGGTGCAATCCCGGGTAAGCGAGGAAAAACTTGTCCACTGCCCTGCGCCCATGAGTTTGAGCGTTTCGAGGATCTTTCCTGCCTGTTCGGGCACGGAGACGGCAACGCCATGAATATGGCCCGTTGCCACTTCTTCCGGCGGCTTGGGGCGAAAGACGCCCGCCGCCATTTCCGCAAAGCTCGCTGGAGTATGCCCCAACGTTACGGGAGGTAAAAGCTCCGCGAATTGCTCTTCAATGCTCACGGCTCGCGGGTAACTGCGCTGTGCCTCCCGTTGCCAACGGGCAAATTGATCCGCCGCCTGTTTATAGGCCTTGTACTGCAAAAGGCGGGCGAAGAGCAGATCACGGGATTCCAGCAGTTCCAGGTCCTCTAGATCATCGACCTCACCACGGGGCAAGAGCCGCGCGGCTTTCAAGTCCAAGAGCGTTGCCGCCACGACCAAGAAATCCGTCGTCTCATCCAAATCCGCGTTCTCGCCCAACTGGCGCGTGTAGCCCACAAATTCATCTGTCACCTCAGACAAGGCTACATCCGTGATATCCATCTTTTTGGCCTGGATGAGCTGCAAAAGCAGATCGAATGGCCCCTCGAAATTCCGCAGGGCAATGCGGAAGCCCGTAATCTCTGGCTGCGTCACGGTAGCTTAAACGGTCGAGCGTTCGATGACTTCCTTCGCCAGATCGCGGTATTGCTGCGCGGCCTGCGAATTGGGCGCCCACGAGGTGATGGGCTCGCCGGCCACGGAGGTTTCTGGGAAGCGCACGGTACGGGTAATAACGGTATCGAATACTTGGTCCCCAAAGTATTCCACCACGCGGGACATTACCTCGCGGGCATGCTTGGTGCGCCGATCAAACATGGTGACCAGAATGCCCATGACTTCCAGATCGAAGTTGATGCGGTCAGAGACCTTCTCCACCGTATCCGTGAGCAAGGCAAGCCCGCGCAGCGAGAAGAACTCGCATTCCATAGGAATGATGACGCCCTGGGAACAAGCTAGGGCGTTGACCGTAAGCAGGCCCAAGGAAGGCTGGCAATCAATAATGATGAAGTCATAGTCCCGGCGCACTGGGCGCAGGGCGCGCGCCAAGGTGTGCTCGCGGCCTACTTCATTGACCATCTGGATCTCTGCTGCGGAAAGGTCAATATTGGCCGGAACGAGGTCCATGCCGGACACGCTGGTGTGATGAATGGCAGAGTGGATAGAGGTATGACTATCCAGCATCACGTCATAAATCGAGTCCTCGATGTCATCATGGTTTAATCCCAGCCCGGCGGAAAGGGCGCCTTGCGGGTCCAAATCAACCAGTAGGACCTTGCGCCCATACTCTGCGAGGCAAGCGCCCATATTGATGGTGGACGTGGTCTTGCCCACGCCGCCCTTTTGGTTACACATCGAGATGATGGTCGCGGGCCCATGTTTTTCCAAGGGGGCGGGTTCCGGCAGCTCGCGGACAGGGCGGCCAGTTAGCCCCGTCTCAACATCAGAGGCTGAAAAGAGACCCTCTTCGCTCACAGTCAAACCTTCTTCCTTGACGCCAAGTCATGGACCATGACATTTGGCATAGGGTTGCTTACAACGTTGTAACTATAGCCTACCCGCTCCCCTTTATGACTACCGAGACTTTGCAAATATCAAGCCTCTAACTTTGACTTAAACGCTGAAAGCTACGCCCGCGGATGCGCTGTCCGCCACACCTCCCGCAAGGAATCAGCGGTAACGTGGGTATAGATCTGCGTGGTAGTCACGGAGGAATGCCCTAAAAGCTCCTGCACGGTGCGCACATCGGCACCGCCTTCGAGCAAATGCGTGGCAAAGGAATGACGCAGCGTGTGCGGGGAAATGGATTTATCCAACTGGCTGCGCTGCGCCGCGGTTTTAATAATTGACCAGGCGCTTTGCCGCGATAGCGCACCGCCGCGCGTATTCAAAAACAGTGCAGCGGTTTTGCCCTTTCCCAGCACGGGCCGAGCGCGCACCAAGTAGGCATCGATGGCCTGGCGAGCATGCGAGCCGAGGGGGACAAGCCGCTCCTTATCGCCCTTGCCATGCAGGACTAGGACGTCATCGGCAGTAGCTACGTCATCGACATTCAGCGAAATTACCTCAGAAATGCGCGCCCCAGTGCCATAAAGCACTTCTAGTAGCGCCCTATCGCGAAGGTCAACCGGCGTTTCCGTCGGCGTCGATTCGATAAGCCGCGTCACCTCATCCACGCTCAAAGTCTCGGGCAAGTGTTGCCCCGTGGAAGGCGGGCTTACCTCTGCGGCAACATCGCTATCAACTTCACCCTCCGCAACGGCGAATTTGTGCAACCCGCGCGCCACGATGAGGGCACGGTTGGCAGAAGACACCGCCATCTTTTCGCGCAGATCCTTCAAATAGGCCTCCACCATCGGCCAAGTTACCTGCCGCAGGTCCTGGACCCCATTTGCTGCCAGCCAGTCCACGTACCGGCGAATATCCCGCCGATAATTGCTCAGTGTATTAGCCGAAACCCCGCGTTCGACGGCGAGGTGATTCAACCAGGTCTGAGCTATGTCCTTTGCGGCAGTCACTGCTTTTTCAGGTCCGGTCCGCTGCGGCGGGCAGCCATGTGGGTCGGGCGCAAATCAAACGGCGCATCCACCGAACGCGTCTGCTTCCCGCCAACAACCGTGGCATATGCAGATAAAATACCCGCGCACGCGACGGAGTTAACGATCTCGCCGCCCAGCACCCTGTCAACCGCCTGGTCTAGATCCACCCAGGCAAAATCCATATCGGCTTCTTCATCGCCGGTATCGTGCAGCGCTGGGACCTCACTAAGGTCGCGGGCAAGGAAAATCCGCACGGCTTCCTCACAAAACCCCGGCGAGGTCACCATATCCGTAAGAACTTCCCAGTCCTTGGCTGCCAGGCCGGCTTCCTCCTGCAACTCGCGCTGCGCGCCGGACAGCTCATCCTCGCCCTTCACATCGAGCAATCCTGCCGGCAGTTCCCACAGCCGCTTGCCGACGCTATGCCTGTACTGATGCACCATCGCGATGCGCCGATCCTCATCTAGGGCCACCACCGCGACGGCACCCAGGTGCTCAATGATTTCCCTATCCGCAGTATTGCCTCCCGGCATGGACAACGTATCGCGGCGTACGGCGACGATAGGGGCATCAAAAATTAACTCTGAATCCAAGACTTGAAAATCGTGGGCCACTATTCTTTCTCCTCTTCAGGTAGGGCGGAATCCGCGCTTTCTGCAGAACCGTAGTCTCCCCTGCCCCCATTGAGCTGTTCCTCGGCGGCGGAAATGACGGCGATGCGCTCTACCGCACGTTCAATGCCATCTACGGTAGAAAGATCCAGGTCTTTGGTGCGCAGCTGCTCTATTGTCTTTTCATCTTGGGTCTGTTTGGCCCGCGCACTCAGTACCACGCTGCCATTGACCTCGTCCAAGGCGGTGGCGAACTCTGCCAAGGTATCCGAATAATATCCGCGCACCCCGCTGCCGGAGACGATGATGATGGACTGGGCCGGAAGGATGGTCCCGTCCTCATAATCAATAAATTCCTTATCGCGCAAAGCACGCAGCAGCTCGGATCGCTCCTTCACGCTTGCGAGTGGCTCCGTGCTTTCTGGGTCCATGGATAAGGCCGCACCCAAAGCCTCGCCGCCATAGCTTCCCACGGTTTTATCGAGCCCCTTAAGATCTGCCTTTTTCGGGGCCTTATCTTTAAGGATCGATACGATATCGTCTTTGCTTTCCCCGCGCAGGAAGTCTTTGCTCAGCTTGATTTCTCCTGCCTTGGTGGCCCCGGAGGCTTCTAAGAGCTTCGTGATATCAGACAGGTCCCTGCTATTTGCATCATCGGTGGAAATGACCAGCACTGGCCGCTGCGATAACGTCCCAGACACCAAGTCTGGTGCCACGTTCTTGACTATGTCATCGCTCGCCTCGTTTTGATTCTGCAAGATCTTATTTTCTTGCACCACCTTGCGGTGTTCTGCACGGATCGGGTCATCGTCGGCCACGCTGGTGGTCAGGTTGGGCGCGATCACCAAGGCTCCGAGGGCTACACCGACCGCCGCGCCGAGTCCAAGGCCCGTAATTAGTTGCGTTTTCGCCATACTGCTACCCCCGCTCAGAATAGGCTCGACCACGTTTGGCTCAAATTACTCAAGAAATCCTGGCTCCCGCCAAAGCCCACGATCAAGATGATCGCTGCAATCGCGACCAAGATGCTGAGGAGGGCCCATAGCCAACCAAGGTGCGAGGACGGAGCGGAATACAGGTTGATTACTGCCTCCGCATCAACCGCCTTGGTTCCAGCCTTCAGCCGAGACAAGACGGCAGACGGTGCCACCCGGTTGGCAAAAATATCATCGAGGTCAAAGCCGCCGCCTGCCTGCACGATGAGGCCCGCACCGTGGTAATCCGCAAAGAGCAGCGCTAAATCCGTGGCCGATTCCGATGCCGCCGGGAACGTCATGGCCCCAATACCCAGCTCTTGGATGCGGTCAAGGCCTTCCACGCTGCCTTCTGGATCCGCGGGTACGACGATGCGCGCGCCGCAGCGCAGCGCCTCATCGCTTACCTTGGCTGGATCCCCAATAACGAAGTCAGGCTTATATCCCTGCTCCAGCAAGGAATCCGCGGCTTCCTCAACCGCAACGAGCAGCGGCTCATATTCCCGGATGAAATTCCGCAAGTCTTTCAGCAGGGCTCGGTGGTCTTCGGTGGGAGATAAAACGATGACCTTCCTGCCAGCTATCTCGGCACCGGATGCGGGGACACCGAGGCCGTCGATAAGCAGCGGGCCTTCAGAGTTAATGAAGTCAATGGAGCTTGCGAAATAGGACTCCATGTGGTCAATGAGTGTGCTTTGTGCCGCCTTGAAATTCTTGTCTGCGCGCTCCCGGGAAACCTTCTGCCCCGTCCCGATTACTTTATCGCCAACGTAGACCTTTCCATCCTCGCCGATACGCGCCTTTTTGCCGTCTTTAAACTCCGAGATAAAACCCTCGCCGAGGCCCTCGAGAAGGTCAATATCGGCATCGAGAAGCATGTGCGGACCGCAATTAGGAATGGAACCGGTAGAAAACCTGGCGACGTTGACCACCGCAGAGGGCTGTAAGTCCACCAGGGTTTGTGCCTCGGGCCGAGAAATATTCGCCGCATCAATAACGGCGATATCACCTGCAGAAAACTTCTTAAGACCTTTCGCACCCGGCGTGCAATCGCGCAATGCGGCATGCTCACCGGGCTGCTCAGGGGTACGGGAAAACAGAGCCATGGGCTCCATTGTTCCTTGCTTAGTCCGCCAGCTGGGTAAGGCGCGCGGAAGCTTCCTTCTGTGCGCGATCAAAAAGCTCTTGGGCGTGCGCACGCCCGGTCTCCGTGTCATCCAAACCAGCCAGCATGCGGGCCAATTCCTCCACGCGCTCCTGCTCCGTTAACTCGGCTACCCCAGAGGTAAATTTATCCTTCGAGACATGCAAATGCGCATCCGCATACGCGGCTACCTGCGGCAGGTGGGTGACGACGATAACCTGGTTATGCGCAGCCAGCCGCGCTAGCCGACGCCCAATTTCCACCGCCGCACGCCCGCCCACGCCGGCATCGACCTCATCGAAAACCAAGGTCGCACCGTCTTCGCTGGCGAGCACGACCTCAAGGGCGAGCATGACGCGAGACAGCTCACCACCGGAGGCCGCGGTGGCCAACGGCTTCCCATTGAGCTGCAACTCCGCGGCATCGGCACCCGTCTTGGAATACTTGGCTGTGGAAAGCTCCACCGACAACGTGGAATTGGGCATAGCCAATCCATGCAACTCCTCAGTCACCAGCTTGCCCAGCGCTTCCGCGGCTTTCTGCCGACCCTTCGTAAGCTCCGCAGCCTTTTGCTTCATCTCCTGCTCGGCCTCTTTGACCTGCGCCTTAAGCTCCTCGAGGACCTCCGTCGAGGTATCCATCGACTGCAGTTTGGCCTCCGCCTCATCGCGCCACGCCAATACGCCATCGATATCGCTAGCGTATTTCCGGGTCAATGCTCGGAGATCCTGCTGGCGCTGCAGCGATTTTTCCAACAGATTCGGATCCGCCGGCAGCCCCGCGAGGTATCCGCCGAGCTCAGCCGAGATATCGCCTAGCTGCGAGGTGAGCTCAGAGATGCGCTCGCCCAAATCCGCCAACTGTTTATCCGAGGATCCCACCAGCGCCGAGCCCGCGCGCCCGAGCAGCGAAGACGCAGCCTCATCAAGCTGTTCAGTACCATCGATCGCTGCCAAGGCAGTGTGCGCGGATTCGCGCAGGCCGTCGACGTCTTGCAAGCGCTGCACCAACTGCACCAGCTCCGCGTCTTCGCCTGGCTCGGGTGCCACACCGTTGATTTCCTCTAAGGCATATTGCAGGCGGTCAGCTTCCTGGGCAAGCTCCCTACGAGACTCGGTGCGCCGACGATAGTCCTTGGCCAGGCTGCGCCACTTTTTAAAGGCCTCAGCATAGTCTTCCCGAACGCCAGCCAGTTGCGGGTCTGCACGGTCCACGGCCGCGAGTTGCTCCTCTGGGGCCAAGAGGCGCAATTGGTCATTCTGACCATGCACGGTAATTATCTCCCGCGCGAAATCTCCCAACGTGGCGGCCGGTACGGCTCGCCCTCCCAAATACGCCCGCGATCGCCCCGCAGCCGAAACCGTGCGCGAGACAATAAATTCACCATTTTCATCTGGCTCACCGCCCACCGAGTCCACCAGCTGGCTGATGCTCTCCTTCGCGGAACTAAAATGGCCCTCCACGGCCGCTTTTTTAGCGCCATCGCGCACCCGAGAGGCATCGGCACGCCCGCCGGCCAACAATCGAAGCCCCGTAACCACCATGGTTTTGCCAGCGCCGGTCTCACCGGTCAATACGGTCAGGCCCTCCGATAATTCTGCAGAGCTATGGCGAATGACTCCTAAATCATTGATAGAAATATCGACAAGCACTATTTCTCCTTCGGTCCACGCCAGCCTTCCACAGGCAGCCGCAGCTTAGAGACCAATCGATCCGTAAAGGGCTGATCATCCAACCGCACCCAGCGTACGGGGCGCTTACCGCGCACCACCTCGACGCGGGCGCCCGGCGGCATAATAAGTTCCCTGCACCCATCCAAGATAACTACGGCCGGTGTGGTTTGCATGGTTGATTCCACCGCCACCAAAGAGTTGGGAGAAACCACTAAAGGTTTAGTAAAGAGTGCATGGGCATTATTCGGCACGACCAAGATTGCATCTAGCGATGGCCACAGCACTGGGCCGCCGGCAGAAAATGCATACGCCGTAGATCCCGTAGGAGTCGAAATCAGCACGCCGTCACAACCGAACGACGAGACCGGGCGCCGGTCGATCTCCAAAATCGCATCCAACACGCCCGACCTGTTCTGGTTTTCTACCGAGGCCTCATTCAAAGCCCAACTGCTAGCCAGTTGGTGACCGTTAGCATCCGAAATAGAGACATCCACCGTCAGCCTGTCCTCCACCCGGTAGCTCTTCTCTATGACGCGAGCGACGGCACGGTCTAATGACTCCACTTCCCATTCCGCGAGGAAGCCTACGTGCCCTAGATTCACTCCGAGGACCGGAATATCAACCGCGCGTGCCATATCAGCCGCGCGCAGGAAGGTGCCATCACCGCCGAGAACCAGAACCAATTCACATCCTTCCGCCGCAGCATCAGAATGCGGCACGTGCTGTAGCCCTGGCAGGACGGTTTCGTCCGCACAAACTCGAACCGTTATCCCTGCCTCCTCCAATAACTCGGCTGCACGGGAGGTAGCCTGCAGGTTCTCTGCGCGATTGGCATGTGGAACCAACAATATCTCTCGCATTACTGCGGACCTTTTTCAACGGCAGTATCAATCATCTGTTTCATTGTAGCCACGTCCGTGGACATACCGTCCTTTTTCAGCCACAGGAAATATTCCACATTTCCACTCGGACCCGGCAACGGTGAAGCCACAACACCGCGCAGACTAAGGCCTAAAGACACGGCAAATTCAGCAACGTCCTGCGTGACCTCTTTGCGCATCTCCGGAGAACGAACCACCCCGCCGCTACCGATGCGCTCTTTGCCCACCTCAAACTGCGGCTTGACCATCGGCAGCAGCCACGCTCCGTCCTTCATGCACTCCACAATTGCTGGCAGCACCAGTTTTAGGGAAATGAAAGATAAATCCCCGACCATGCCATCGCACAGGCCATTGGTCATCTCCGGATTAATAGTGCGGATATTGGTCCTATCCAAAACCGTCACGCGGTCGTCATTTTGCAGGCGCCACAATAATTGCCCATACCCGACGTCAACGGATAGCACCTCACGCGCACCAGACGCCAAGCACACATCTGTAAATCCTCCTGTCGATGCCCCTGCATCTAAGATGCGGCCAGCCATGTCGACGTCGAATGTGGCTAGTGCGCCCAAAAGCTTATGCGCGCCGCGAGACGCCCACTTGTCTTCCTCAGACTCCTCGACCTTGATGGAGGCTTCAGGGTCCACGATAGTTGCAGGCTTCTCTGCCTTGAACCCGCCGACCGTCACACGGCCAGACTTGATCATCTCGCGGGCTTGCTCACGAGATCGCGCAATCTTTCGGCGCACAAGTTCTGCATCCAGCCTGCGGCGTTGTGGTGGCATTAGTTCTCCTGCAAAGCATTCCGCAATACGGAATGCGCCCTGTCCAGTTGATCGACTTCTTCTGCGAGTGTTTGCGCATCTTCGCCGAGAATTGTCGAAATCTCCGAATCTACCTCTTCAGGCTCTTTCACGGCCCGAAAATCGTGCGGCTTTACCGCCATTTCGACACAACCTTTTCCGCAAATTCGCTACGCGGCTGAATATACCGAGGCGGTGCCGGCATCGACCACGCCACTTCCAAGACCGTCCGCAGCGCTTGCACCGAGGTAGAGGATTCATTTCCCCCCTGCAATAGGACATCATACCCATCGCATCGCGCGGTAAATTCTCCTTGCGGTCCCGGTCGCACCTGCGAAATAGGCAATGAAAGCTCGTGCATGCCTGCACCAATAAAATTAGGCCGTGCCTCCACCGGTGCTTCGATAAGCTCCAGCTCGCCCGATACACCGGTCAAGACATGGAAGGTATTCATCGCTGCGGCGTTACCCCCAACGATATCCGTATCTAGCCTGTCGCCCACCGCCAATGGCTTCTTGGAACCGGCCTTCTTGGCCGCGAGGAAGAACATCGCTGGTTCAGGTTTGCCGGCAGAAACGGGCTCTACTCCCGTCGCCTTCTGGACAGCAGCAACGAGGGAACCATTGCCAACGCCTAGCCCCCGCGCAATTGGAAGAGACGTATCCAAATTTGAGGCGAAAAACTTCGCGCCTGCCCGGATAGCCAGCGCCCCCTCCGTCAACTGTTCCCAATCAACGGACTTATCGAATCCTTGCAGGACGGCTGCTGGTTTATCATCAGCACTCGAGACCACGGAAAAGCCCATCTCTTTGGCCAAGTCCCGGAAAGAATCCGCGCCAATGATTAGTACTTTCGCACCTGACGGGATTTCCTCCGCGGCCAACTGCAATACCGCTTGGGCGGAGGTGACGATATCACCAGAATCCGCAGTCAAACCGATATCCGTCAGCATTGTGGCGACGGCTTCTGGGCTCCGCGACGCATTATTTGTTACATATACTGCGGGAACGCCGCACGTATTAATAACGTCTACTACGTTACTTAGCGGACGGCCGCCCTCCCAGACGGTTCCATCCAGGTCCAGCAATAAGGCGTCATGTTTGCTCAAAACACTCATTATTTACATTCCGCCAATCGGTCTGCGGCATCGGTCCAATCCCCCTCATCAATGGCGATAGTGTGCTCGAACCACTCGCGGGCTTCATCCCTGCGCCCCGCAGCGAGAAGAGCGTTTGCATAGGCATACGACAACCTACAAGCACTCACTCCGCGATCGCTGCGGTCAGGTTGTGCCCTCTGGATGGTAACCACCGCTGATTCAGGTTGATCGAGGTCAAGGCGAGCACCGGCCACCACAATCGCTAATTCAATAGCGGATTCTTTGTCTAGCTCCTTGGCCTCCTCGCTGCGTCCTAACTCCAATGCCTTTTCCGGCCGCCCCAGCCCGCGTTCACAATCAGCCATAACCGCAAGCATTCCTGGTCCGCCAGAAATACGGCGGGCAGCGCGGAGCTCGGCGAGTGCCTCTTTCCACTCGCCTGCACGGTAAGCAGCGATACCATTAACTTCTCTGGCGATAGCCACGCGGCCCGCACGGTCCTTAGCCGCGCGCGCATGTCGAAGTGCCAATTTAGGATCATCGTCCATCCAGGTCGCCGCCATGATCATGTGCTTGGCGACGGCCTCCGAGTTCTCTTTAGAGAGAGATTTCAAATCTTGGAGCACCAATGGGTCCAAGTCATTGATATCAACCTCTTCAGGAATATCCGGATCGGTCATACGCCGGTTGATTCGCTCTTCCCTATACCCAGAGCGCTGTGGAGAGAAAGATTTCTTCTTTCCCCCTCCGCGAGAAACACGGTCCCCCGAATTGCGTGGATTTCGACCCCGACGGTCTTGTCCGCGGCCGTTACGGCCGTGCTGGTTGCGCTCCGACATTCAGTCCTACCCTTTCTTGGTTGGAACTCGCACAGAAATACCGCACCCATTCTACAGTGCTAAACGACATTCAAAGAATCTGGAAATTTCCTTACCTTTGTCCGTGTTTAGATGCACTTCATCGCAATTCCCCACTCCGGTACTGAATCATAGGTTCTTATTTTTTGTTGTTGTGTTTGTTTCTTTTGTGTGTGAGGAATTGTTTCCAGGTGTAGTGCCAGTGTGTGTTTGTGGTGGCTAGTGGTCCTGTCGGGTGGTCTATGTGGTAGGTGCCGTCGGTGTGTAGCCAGGCGATGGTGCCGGTTATTGGGTCCATGATGTAGTGGACTCGTTTGTCGGTTTTGGGGTTGCCCGCAAATCGTGGACACGTAGTTAAGCTGCTTAGGGGTTAAGCAGCGGCCTTCTTATTACCATTTTGA